>QMWE01000015.1 GCA_003661465.1 Hadesarchaea archaeon | reverse complement strand
GTGGTCATTATGGCTCTGGCTGCTTTTATGCTGCCCTCCCTAGAGCTGGATAATATCCTCACAGCGACGCGGATACCCGATTCGATTTTACTCATCGGAAGATAGGATCCTATGATGCCTGTTGATGCCACGCCCACATCCTTCGTCCGCAATTTCAAGAGTTTTGCTGTGATCTGAGCCATCCTGTAAGCATCACGTAATCCTCTTCTGCCAGTGTAGGCGTTTGAGATCCCGGAATTGGCCACCACTGCGCCGAGCCTTCCTTCTTTGAGGTGCTTTCTTGTGACCACGAGCGGAGCGCCCTTAACACGATTGCTGGTAAAAGCTCCTGCGGCAGGAACCGGTCCACCATCTGAAACGATCAACATTAAATCAGGACCGCGCCGTTTGATGCCTGCACGCACCCCTGCAGCCAAAAACCCTGGGACCTCTGTGATGCCTCCTCTCAATACCGTTACCATCTATCCACCTATGTCAAAGAAGCCATGAACTCATTAAAAGTTGTTGGAAATGTTATGGACGTTGAGGGGGAGCTCTGAGCCCCTCTATCTCGTCAATTCCGAACATCAGATTCATGTTTTGAACAGCCTGTCCCGACGCGCCTTTTGTGAGATTATCTATTGCCGAGACAACCACAGCTCGTTCACCGTCCGCGTCGACCTCGATTCCAATGTCACAGTAATTTGAACCCACGACGAAGTTAACCTCTGGCAAACCATCGACGACGCGCACGAATGGTTCGTGAGCATAAAAGTTTCTGTAGAGGTTTAGAATTTCACCCTTGCGCATGCGCTTTTTCAAAAAAACATGGGCGGTGGAAAGGATCCCACGTACTATGGGAACTAGGTGAGGCGTAAAGTGGACCTTTACCTGTTTTCTGGCAAGTTTGCCAAGCTCTTGATCTATTTCAGGTGAATGACGGTGTGAGGTGGCAGCATATGCACGAACGTTAGATCCTATCAGAGGATGATGGGTGGCCTCACTGGGGATAGCGCCGGCGCCGGAAGTTCCTGTCTTTGCATCAATTACGATGTGTCTTAGATCTATGAGACGGTATCTCACCAAAGGTGCTAAGCTTAAAATAGCTGCAGTTGGAAAGCACCCTGGGTTTGCGACGAGTCGGGCACTTCTTATCCCATCCCTGTGAATTTCAGGCAAACCATATACTCCTTTTATCTTAGGGCTCTCGTGCCGGACATAATGCCGTTCATATATCTCCACATCATCAAATCTGTAGTCGGCACTGAGATCCACCACTTTGGCTTTTCCTCGAAGTATCTTCGGCACAATTTTCATTGCTACCTTGTGGGGAACGGCAGTGAAAACTATGTCAGCTGTTTTACCGATCTTTTCATAGTCTGGTTTAGTGATCCTCAGGTCAATTATTCCTCTGAGATTTGGGTGGACCTCGCTTACCTCTCTTCCTGCATTTCGGATGGCATGGGCACCCTCAATTTTTACATTGGGGTGGACTGCAAGGATCCGAAACAGTTCTTCTCCAGTATATCCTGATGCACCTATAACGGCCGCTTTTATCTCATCCATCGGATCCCTTCCGTCTCTTCGCCAACTTCCCCTGGAGACCATGAAATTTTATGATGCTGGCCGCCTCGCGCTGATCAAACCCGAATTTCTCAAATGAGACCAATTTCTTGTCATATAACGAGTATGGGGAACTCCTAGCCACGACGCGAGAGGACCCGCGGCTAAGTTCTACCTTAACGTTGCCTGTCACGCGCTTTTGCGTGCAGTCGATGAAGGCGTCCAAATCCTCACGAAGAGGATCGAACCACAGCCCGTTATAAACAAGATCGGACCACCTCTGTTCAACTAGCTGCTTGAAGACCAGTTCCTGCTTTGTCAGGACAAGCTGTTCCAAAGCCATATGAGCTTGGATTAAGACAGTTGCAGCCGGAGCCTCATAATTTTCCCGAGCTTTTAATCCCAAGATTCTGTCCTCGATCAGTTCAATCCTCCCCACCCCATGATCTCCGGCGATTTTGTTCAATTTGGTGATGAGATCCAATCCTCTCACACGTCTACCGTCGAGTGTCTTTGGTATGCCATTCTCAAATCCTATCTCAACCACACGTGGCTTCGCAGGGGTCTTCTCTGGCGGACGAGTCCAAACGTAGATCTCCTGGGGTGGGGTTTTGGAGGGATCCTCCAGCACGCCTCCCTCAATAGATCTCCCCCAGATATTCTCATCGATACTGTATGGTTTTTCCGGACCCAGAGGAATATCTTTTCTCCTCGCATATTCCAACTCCTGTACTCTGTCCAAGTTCATTTCACGGATAGGGGCGATGATTTTCAGTTCGGGCGCTTTTATCGCTATTGTCGTGTCGAAACGGAACTGATCGTTTCCTTTTCCCGTACAACCGTGAGCTATGGCATCTGCTTTCACTTTACGCGCCACATCTACAAGCTTGAGAGCTATAGGATAACGAGAAAGAGCTGTTGAAAGAGGATAGCCTTCGTAGAGCCCATTGGCCCTGATGCTATGAAAGATGTACTCCTCCACGAACTCCCTCCGAGCATCCACGTAAATGTGCCTGAGAACACCCATCTGTCTGGCTCTCCGCTCGGCCATTTTCAATGTCTCGGGAGACTGTCCAACATCGACCGTGACAGTTATTACCTCGGCATTGTACTTTTCCTGCAGTAAACGGACGGCCACCAGAGTGTCCAGTCCGCCACTAAAAGAGAGAACCGCTCTCACTTCCTCACCACTAGTTGTTTACAGGGTCTATATAAATAGATTTAAGTTTTAGAATTTATCCTGTGCGTCCCCGAAAACTTTTTTAGAAACGTTTTCCAAGAACTACCGATACTAAAATGACAATGCCGTGATGGAATGACATTCAATCCGTTGGCTAGGAACCCGTGATGAGATGGAAGTAGTGATTAGACTTCACGGTAATTTTCGAGAACACGCCGGAACGGACACCATCAAAGTACCAATAGGCAATGATGAGACCGTGGACACGCTTTTGATGAAGCTCAGTCGGAGACATCCCAAGGTAGTCGAGGAAGTGCTAGACCCCATGACAGGGGACCTCCGGGGAAACTATAATGTTCTGCTTAATGGGCGGAGGGTCCAACAAATCCGGGGGATCCACACTAAACTCAAACACAAGGATGAAATCACTCTCTCGCCCGCTGATGGAATTTGAGGCAAAATTGCCCATCAGTGCCCCTCCAAACCTGAACGTTTTCAAAACGCGGCTTGAGATACGAAATGGTGAAACCTACATGGAGATAGTGCTCGTGGGACGTTCGAACGTTGGGAAATCTAGTATAATCAGACAACTCACGGGAAGGAAAGTGAGAATTGGAAAAAAACCAGGGGTCACGCGTAGAATAGCCCGGTATCCTTGGGGGGAAACACACATCGTAGACATGCCCGGATTCGGTTTCATGACCGGGGTGCCAAAAAGAACTCAGGAACGAATAAAAACGGGCGTGATCAAGTATCTCGAAAAAAATAAAAAAAGAATATTGCTTGCCGTGGAAGTAGTGGACGCCCGTGCTTTTCCAGAGATAGTCGAAAGGTGGGAGAGAAAGGGAGAAATACCGATAGATGTGGAAATGTTCTCATTTCTTCAGGAATTGAAACTTAACCCCATCGTGGCCGTAAATAAAATAGATTTGATTTATCCCAACGAACGCGATATGCTTCTCGATTATATCTGCGACAAACTTGGGTTGCTCCCTCCTTGGCGCCAGTGGCTTGACGTGGTAGTCCCGGTATCTGCCAAAACTGGAGAAAACATGCACGAACTCATCAGGGTGATGGAAAATGTGCTTGTGCCATTAAACAAAAAACGTTTGTTTGTCCGGTCCAAGTCTCTATCGTCTCCCAAACGCGGAAATCAGCCACAGGAAGAATATCACGGAGAAAAAAGATGAAAATCCGATGGGTGGGCCTCCTCCACCGGAGCTCATAATCATCCCCGATCTTCCGATTCCAAAAATGTTTTCCTCCTCAGTTATCTCGTATGCGACTAGATCCGAGTCCATGAACTCTGGAGGAGTCCAACCCAAGGGATTGGTACGCCCGGTGCCCTCTGCCCATATCCACCCCCCGGTGTCCTCAAAGTTCCAGTATACGTTGGCACGTGGATAGTCTGGTAGGTGAACGAGCGTCGCCGCGTGACCTGGGGCCAACACCACAGCAGACCGGAAGCCCGCCGCGCGATACATCACCGCCAACAGAACCGCATAATCCTCACAATCACCGCGGGAAAAACCAAGAGACTCTATCTCCCAAGCCGTTTCGTCCGCGTTGCGGGCAAACTCTTCCATGCCAAATTGATCCAAGTCTGATGTGTAGCGAACGTGATCCCTTCCATACGCAAAAATTTTCTCCGCGAGTTGATTTCGATCCGGATACTGCCTCGCCAGTCGCTGTCCAACCTCCCACGCCACATCCTTTAACTCTCCGAGACTTTCGAAAGCTATCGCAGGACGAAAGGTATCGTCAGCTATTTGAAAAAAACCGTCCTCTCCCCAAGCCCGGCTGCGACAAAGTCCCCAGTTATCGTACATCTCGTCTCCCTGAAGGATAAAATTTCCAGGTGTTCCGGAGACATTGGATGGGAAAACCAGAATCACAAGTATAGCTGCTCCGAGCAAGACAAGCCTTCTCATTACCGGCACCTATATCGGAGTCGTGAGCGCAGCGACCGTGATCAACCCTAAAAATATAAAGTAACCGAAGATGTAAAATCCTGTCCCGAGCGGACTTTTCCGAAGGCTCTGGAATGGGATACGTGGAGTAAGACGATTGAGGAGGTTAAACATCCCCACACCCACCAGCAAACTCACAGCAAACGCTACGGCAAGCAAGCCCAACCGCTGAACATCCACGATGCTGTTCAAAATAGGAGTCCCCACCGCTGTCGGCATGGTCAGAGCTCCATAGACGACCAGTCCAAGATAAATCATAAACCCGGATACGAAGAGTCCCACCGCACGAGGATCTTTTCCGATCAACGTGCGCTCATGAATCTGCGGAGTCAATGCGTCTAACACTCGTAAACCGATCCATCCCAAAAAGAAACAGACCATCATGTAAAACAAAGATTTCGCGACCCAAAAAGCCACAAGTTCCCACAACCCCAAAGCTGGCCCCAAAGCCATGAAAGGCACCAATTATCTATAGAATTATTTCAATAAAAGTTCGGCTGTCGAAAGTTATTGGTCAAATTTCTGTGAACCGCCCACAGCTTTCGCGGGGTGCGCCGACACGCCGAGCAGGGTGCCCGTTTCCCCCGGCGTTGGTTCGGGCCGTCCCAGTCCTACCCGAAGGATCCGCGGAGTACAATGTAGTCACTGTCGAATCCATCCGAAATAAATCGGTGAAAACCCGGCCGGGACGACCCCAAGAGACGTTTTAGCTCGGAACCGATGTCCAACCAAAACCGAAAGCTGCGGGTTACCTCTCCGCCCCCTCCTTGCAGAGGAGGACTTCTCGGCGATAAAGTTAAATGATTACGTCCAAGATGTCTAGGGAAGAACATGGAAAAAATAGAAATCAGCGTCACCAGCCTTCAATCCGCTCTTGACTGTCCGCTCTGTTTTTGGATTTCCGAAAAGATTGGTCCACATCCATCGATATTTCCTGGAATTCCATCCCAGATCGACTCGGTGATCAAGGGTTACATGAAGCAATTCATCGGCACCTCAGATCTCCCCCCGTGGTTTCCGATACGTGGCGAACTTATAGATATGCCCCGGATCTTAAAAGCTGAAGACGATAGTACTGGTGTCGTTCTCAAGGGACTTCTAGATGCCCTTGTCAAGGATCCAACGGACATGTATTATGTGATCGATTACAAAACAGGCAGGCCTCAAGAAAACGTGCCGGATTACTATCAAACACAATTAGATGGATATGCGTATTTGCTGGAACAAAACGGGTTTAAGCCCGTTGCCGGAGGTGTGCTTTTGTACTTTACCCCGAACCCAGGAGAGATATCGGACAAATTCTTCCCATTTAAGATAACGCCAGTCCGCGCCAGAGTTAATCCGGACCGCATCCCGAAAGTGCTTGAGCACGTTAAAAAGATATTGGAACTGGAAAATCCCCCTCCAAGAAATGAAAGCTGTGAAACATGCATGTGGCTAGAACAGGTGGGTCGGAGATTGTTTGGTTGACATTTCAATTTTACATTCTCTTCCATGTTTTTCGGAACTGACCTCCGTTGCCCGTGAGGATTCTCTCCGGCTTCCACCGAAGTTTTTCCAAGCGCTCCGTGAGTTCATCGGTGGTGAGCTCGTGGTCGAACTGCTCAAAAAAGAGGAGATAACGGCTGTAATCGACCACGCAGACCGAGAACCAGTACTTTTTCCAGCTCAGTGGACGACATCCATCAGGAAAAATAAGACAAGTTAACAGCGCTTTCCAACGTGTTTGTGATCCGCTTCACAGAAGGGAAAGGCTCAACATCATGACCACCATGCCGAAGAATAGGCCTAGGGTGGACAGATGTTCATTTCCGTATTCTTTAGAGATCGGCAGAAGCTCATCGAAACATATGAATATCATGATCCCTGCCACAACGGCTAGGGTAGTGTATAAAACCGAAGGAGTGAGAAAAGGGAGAAGCAATAAATAACCGATGACTGCACCAACTGGCTCGGTGACACCTGAAAGACATGAATAAACAAAGGCTTTTCTTCGATTTCCCGTCGCGTAATAAATCGGGACTGAAACCGCTATGCCCTCGGGAATGTTGTGGATGGCGATTGCGAGAGCGATGGGTAACCCTAGGGCGAGGGAATCCAAAGAAACGGCAAAGACCGCCATCCCCTCCGGAAAATTGTGAATGGCAATTCCTACAGCGGTGAGTACACCAACCCCGATGAGCTTCTTGTGGTGCCTTGGTACCCTGTAATGAGGGTCAGGCTTCATGTTTATGTGAATGTGCGGGATAAACTTGTCCACGAAGTAAATTCCCACGATGCCTCCAAAAAAAGCGATGTTGGCCGAGAGAAATCCAAGCTCGTTTATTGACTTGCTCAATAGCTCGACAAAAGAAATATAGATCATCACCCCGGCAGAAAACCCCAGAAGAAATGAGAGATAGGTGAACTTTGGCTTTTTGATGAAATAAGCTATTAGCCCCCCGATAGTCGTGGAGAGCCCGGCTAAGGTTGTAAACAAAAAGGCCGTAGATACGTTGTCCATGCTATACTACCTTCTTTTCCACTTCACATATGTGTATTTTAGCAATATCTATACCAGGCCATAAGCTTCTTTGACAACTTTCAACCCATGTTGTCGCAGCAATTTCCCAGGGTTTCGTTTAGCAAAAACCCTGAAACATTTGCTCTCATAAAGAGATATCAAAGATACGTAGAGCCACCTGTCAAATCTATTTTTGGGATGTGATAATCAACGATGACGATACTTTTGCTGACTCTTTTCATCTCACTCAACACGTTATGTTTAGTCAAAAATTCATGTCAAAATTTCCAACTATTTTCCCGCTTTCACGTATTTCTCCCCGTCTGGAGTCAGGGCATACATTCTTATTCCCCCGCGCCCGGACGATTTCGTTTTACACATGCCACCTAAGGGACACCCGCTACAGCATGGGGTAGCGCTTGCCTTTTCCAAATATCCCTCTCTGACCGCCATCTCGAGGACGGCATCGAGGGTGCCTCGCCCGATACCCAACTCTTGCGCCATCGAGTCAATGTCGGGGCCACCCTTCTGCACCTTTTGTAAAACATCCTTTAACACCGCTCTACCCCCGAGTTTGCTAAATTATCAGGGCCAAGATGACAATTGCTAAAATCACCGCTATCAATGCTACAATTGTGGCTGAATCTGGAGCGGGTTCCTCTAGTCCCTCGAAAATCTCATAATCTTCAAAGCCCTGAAATCCATCGTTGATATCCGACCATTCCCACGTAAATTCTTGCCCCTCTTTCTCCGATGCTGTTTGACCAAAAACTACCTTTTCACGTAGCCCAAAGAAGTCCTCCGGGAACACATCACCCTTAACCTCGACAACAAAGCTCTCACCTGTAGAGATGCTGGATATCTCAAATTTCCAATCGTCAGCGGTTATATTTTTGGAAAGTTCATAGAGGTGCTGCACCGACGTATTTTCTACTAGGGTTCCGTCTTGGAGAACTATCTCAAACACCCCATTCTCTGCTCTCAAATTCTCCATCGACGGGCCCGTTCCGGTTATGTACTGGAAGCAAAGAGCGGAGGCTGGTTCCGGAAGCGAGCTGACTATCTTGATGTCGTCCCTTGAGGGCACTTCGCCTTCCCACACCTCCGATATACCCAACAACGTCGCCCTGTAGGCGCCCGAGACGAACATCTCCATGTCTTCAGGTACGCTGCCCATCGCGTCCTCGATCTTCTCCGTCACATACTCGCTCACCTCATCTATCGAAATCGCGAGTTCTGTTCCGTTGTCCTCTATCGTAACCTCTCCCAACTCAAACTCTTCCTCCTCCGGAGCCTCGACCCCCGTTACCCACGCGATCGCTGCGAGCGCATAGAACATGATCAGAACAAGCACAAGTGCCTTGATTCCAATTTTCCCAACCTTCATTTTTCGACCTCCTTGATGAAGTAAAAAATCACCAACGAGAATGGAAGCAGAAACAGCGCGGGTGAATACGGCGGACCATAAGTCGCCAAAAAGCCCTCCAGAGAGTTGAGTCCCCCTGCCCCGTTCGGGATCGACTCCATTATCCTCGTGAATATGTCACATCCGGCAATTATCCACAACATGATCGAGCCAAACGTGCTCATGCCAAGCCCGTGGATGTCCCGCAGCTTAAATGCCCCGGCCGTGATGAAGGCCCCGGCGAAAAAGATGATGATTCCGCGCCACAGATCGGGAGGAATCTCGAGAGCTCCGGTCGAGAGCCCTTCTATCCCGGGCAGGCCGGTGACGACCTCCAGCCCTCCAAACGCCAGGGTTATCACGCCCAAGATTGCAAAATACGCAGAACCTAATTTAAACTTCATCATCTCACACACCTGCCAGAGCAACTATGCCGTGCATTAGCCCTCCGAAGACGAAGAACGAAACCGTCAGGATAGCCAGAGATTTTAATAGGTCTCTCACTCCCCCCTCCTTCCATAACATTATGAAGGTCGCCAAGCACGGGAAGTATATAGACACGAGCACCACCGAAGTGATGAGCTCACCGGTGGTCAACAATCCCGCGGCTGCCATCCCTCCAAGCATGCCAACTGCCATGTCCTTCCTCAGGAAAGCCATGACCAAGGCCCCAACCGTTACTGCTGGAACTCCGAACCATACGACAAATATCGGCTCAAGCGCGTCAGCTAGCCAGTCTATCACGCCGAGCAAGTAAAGCAAGTTCACTACTACTATACCTCCAAGCACGGCGGGGACGGCCATCTTGATGAATCCCGAAACACGCGCCCACGTTTTCGTCGCCACATTTTTCATGATCGGTGAGCGGTAAGGAGGAACATCGATGAGAATTTCGGGAGATCTTCCCGGAATTAACCTGCTCAGCACGGCTCCCGTCACAAAGTATCCGAAGAAAAGGAAGGCGAGAATCGCCGGCACGTATTCCGGCAAAAGCTCCTCCATCACGCCGATTTGAGCTCCACAGGGGATAAATACCGCAAGCAGGCTCATCATCATAAATCTCTGCTTTTTGGTTTCCAGGACACGTGATGCGGCCACCGCCGGAACGTTGCATCCCAGCGAGAGGATCGTCGGGACGATCGCAAAACCGTGAAGTCCGATTTTATGAAAAACCGTGTCCACCAACACGGCCAGCCTTGGGAGATACCCCGTGTCTTCGAGTATGGTCAGCACTAGGTAAAACGCGACTATGGCGGGCAAAACGACCCCAAACGCGACAAACAAACCACTGGTCAGGACCCCAAAAGCTTCAAAACAAGATGGGGCTCCGGGATCACCAACAAATATCCAGTAGAGAGGCCCGCCCTCACCCGGGAAAGCCCTCTGTATCGCGGGCAAGAAATGATCGTCAAACGCGGGGACGGCGAATCCATCTGTGAAAAATCCGGCAAACGCGCCGAAGAAGGCCCAGAATCCGAACAGAACCGCGAGCGCAAGAGGTATACCTGTCATGGGCCTAACGCTCAAATCCGAAATAACATCCTTTAAAGTATGCTTGTACTTCCCCCGAAGGACCACCTGCTTGGAGATACTATCGATAAGCTTCCAGCGCTCATCGACGCTGAGCGAAGTTCTTGGCATTTTCCTCTTACCTCCCCGCTCTCTGTTTAATAGCTCCCACATCTACCGGCTTCGCTTCCTCGATCCTCGAGACGAGCTCTTTGAGACCGCTGCCCGTCGTCGCCACGGTTTCCACGACAGGGACGCCCAGTATCTCCTCGAGTTTCCTGACATCTATTTTGATTTTTCTGTCCCTCGCTACATCCGACATGTTGAGCGCAACCACAATCGGGTACCCTTTCTCGATCAGCTCCAGGGTCAGGTATAATCCCCGCTCCACAGCGGTCGCATCTATTACGCTCACCACTGCGTCCGGCTTTTCCTTTTTCAGCATGTCCCGTGCGACCTCTTCGGCTTTATCCTTCGGTTCGAGGGAAAAAGCGCCCGGGAGGTCGACTATCTCATATTCCTTGCCAGCTATTCGCATCCGGCTCTTGGTAAAGTCAACTGTGGTTCCAGGATAATTCGAAACGGTCGCTCGCGCCCCGGACAACCTATTAAATAAAACAGATTTCCCCACGTTGGGATTGCCGGCGAGGAAAATCTTCTTCATTTTTCACACTCCACGATAATCGACCTGGCAAGCCCTTTTCCAAGGGATGTTTCTCTTCCTCTCACTACAATTACAACAGGGCCCCCGATCGGCTGCTCTGCGGCCACTTTCAATTCTTCACCAGTTCGGATACCCATCCCCGCAACGCTCGCTCGAATCGACGAGTCGATCTCGACTATTCGGCCTTTCTCACCGGGCTTCATGTCCGACAACTTTTTCTTCATGTGTTAACCTTTTTTTAGGTATCCCTAATTCTATATTAGCCCTCTTTTTAAATTTTTCGGTTAACCTAACATTTTTAGGCACCTGTATAAATCTAGAATTGAAGGTGCTAGCATGCTGCTGACAAATTTAAAACCAGGAGAAAAGGGTGTTGTGATTCAAGTGGCCGGAGGGCACGGCATGAGACAAAAGCTAGCGCTCCGGGGCATCAAGGAAGGCAGCTGGCTTCGAATGATTTCCTCTTTGGGAGGTCCTGTTATTGTGGAGAGTAACGGGAGTCAAATTGCCATGGGTCGTGGGATGGCACAAAAAATAATCGTAGAGGCGATCAGATAGGTTGAGCTCATGTTTAAGAAAAAATTTAGCTCAAGTGTTGAAGATTATCTGGAAGCCATATATTTTATTGAAAAAGAAAGAGGTGATGTCAGAACATCGGATATCGCATCCTTTTTGAAACATAGACCTCCAAGCGTTACGGAAATGTTGGATAAACTCAGCAAAAAAGGGTTCATAAAACATGAGAAGTACGGCAAGGTTTCTCTCACACCACAGGGGATGCGGGTTGCGGAGGAAGTCGCCAGCAGACATAAAACTTTGATCAGTTTTCTTGAACTTTTGGGCGTAGACAGAGAAACTGCGGAGATCGACGCATGTAAAATGGAACATGTCTTGAACCGGAGGACCATGAGTAGGTTGAGAAAACTCGTGGAATTTGTTCAAACGGCCCCAGAGGAGCCTGAATGGCTCAAGCATTACAGGCACTTTATTAAAACAGGCGAACATGTGGAATGTAAAAAAAGAGTATAGCTATCTTTTCACTTCTTGAACAAAACAGTTGTCAGACCGTTCTCAGTCTAACCTCGACCGTGAGAATAGCGGAGCGCAATATCACGTCTAGCTGACATTTAATCCCTGCTCCCTAGCGATGTCAAGAAACGCATTCGCTACCAGCTCCACTTTCTCCCTGGGCAGACCATAGGAGTTGAGCTTGAAGTGCTTCGTGAGCCCGGGCTGTATCCCAACAATTCCCCTGCGCTTCAGCTCATCGTAGAGGAAAAACCCGCGACGCTTGTGTGTCTGGGATGCTTTGTATAACCCATCCGATTCCATGTGGATCAGGGTGTGTTGTTTTGGCTTGGTTCCCATCTGGCGGGTGCCCTCGATTCGTTCGAGTTGTTCAACCAAGTATCTAGCGTTCTCCACCTCCTCACCCCAACGTTTGACCCGCTCCACCACATGGGGGAAGGAAGCCATGAGCGACATGAGCGGGGCACCCATCACCGTGCACCCCAGCAATGCGTATTCCTTTAGCCCGAACTTACGCTTGCTCCAGTCACCCACGGTTTTAGAGCGCGCCAGCACTTTTTCAGCGAACTCTTCCTTGATCGCTAGAATTCCGGTGGGGGCGCTGGCAGCCCATGATTTGTGCCCGCTTGATACGATGATGTCTGCCCCAAGCTTCTTTCCATCCACCGGCATGACTCCCGCCGTGTAAGCAGCGTTCAGTATGAACGGCACGCCATATTTTTTGCATATCTTTCCTACTGCTGCGGCGTCATTCAGGTTGCCATAGAGGTAGTCAACGTGAGTGAGCAGCACAGCCGCGGGGAGTTTCCCAGTATCCCGCCTGACCTCCTCTATTTTGTCCGCGTACGCATTCAAGTCGAGTTTGAACTCGGGATAGCCGGTGTGGGGGACCTCCTTGATTTTCATTCGGGCCAGCTCCGCGGCAATATAAGTCGAGTAGTGGGCAAGGCTGTCCACGACCACGTAGTCGCCGGGCTCCCCAAGTGTCGCGAAAACTATGAATTGGGCTTCCCTACAGCGAGTCACCACTCGAGCAACATCCATGTTCAAAAATTCCGCTAGGTCCCGCATGAACTGGGCTATCGGGGGACGCTTGATCGCATCCAGCCTTGCTTCTTTGGGGGGACACCAATCGCAAGTAGAATAACCGTCCCCAAATTCAAGCAACGCCTCTCGTGCTTCTAGCGTCAGAATGCCACCGCGTTGGATCGGATTGAGGTTAATATATTTTTCCTCCTTGAAATCCCGCTTCAAGTTCCGATATTGATCAAGCCTCTCTCTTGGGATATCAACCACATCTTTTCCTCCATATTTTGTCGCGGGCCGGACACTTCTGGTCTTGACCAACCATTGCTTTCTCAAAAACCACGTCTCCATCGTTGAATATCTAATTCACCCACCAATGAGTTACATGTCCCTGTTATTGAGTTTTATTGTTCCGTGCCTCCAGACCCCCATCATGCAATAATTTCACAAGCTAAGCCCCCGGATTTATTTGCGGGGGGCGTCAAAATTCCCGCCCCACTCCCACTGGTTTCGCTCATCGGAAAGAGTCTCCCAGATCATAGCTTCGATATTTTTTCTGGACATCCAAAATTTCTCTTGATCCGGGAGAGACCTGGATGAGCCTGGGGATCTTCCCCCAGGTACCCACATGCTTTTTTCGTATGATCAAACACCCCTTTATCCCGTCGATGTGCTTAGCTTGCTCCAGTCCCTGCTCAATCGAGGATGGGACATCGGATCCACGGACGAAGTTCCCTATAGAGGTCGCAGCTGCATCGGCTACCGAGGCTTCGGAAGCAACTGCCACCACGGCGTCGGCCATTCCAAGACTGAGTGAGTGCCCCACGGTTCCCGAACTTGTACATATGCCCAAGGGGCGTTCTCCCGCCGTGATGTGAAACCCAATTCTCCCGAAACCGTCTCCTGCGAAGACCCCCACGCGAAAATCCCTCCTACCGATAATGGCTATATCTCCACCGTTGTCCACCACCACGTTCTGAGCACCCGCCCTCCGAATGGCATCTGCCACAACTTGAGATATGGCTCCAGCCACTGCCGCGAAAGGTCCCACTCCCGCACGTTCACCGGCATCTAACATTGTCTCAATCACTTTCGGATGATTCCCTTCAAGTTTCACAGGTTCAAGGGAAGAGAAGAACTCTGGATATCTGAGAACGTACCTCTCGATTTCGTTTCTGGCCGAGATACCCGCCCTGAGACCGGCCTCTATCGCCTGCTCGTCATCACACTTTATGAGTAAGCTGGTCTCCCTAAAGGTCCATGTTTTCGAATACATCTGGATCACCAAAATTTGGATAGTTTCAGCGCGTGAACTGGGCACGAGGGCACGCAAAGCCCGCAATAAATGCATTTGTTGTCATCGAGCTTGACCGATCCATCCTTGTCCATGTACAATGCACT
>QMWE01000014.1 GCA_003661465.1 Hadesarchaea archaeon | reverse complement strand
TGCGGCTCTCCTTGGCACCAATTCGCTTCACCACTTTCAGCAGCTTTTTCCTCCCCAGTTTTCGTCGCAGGTGGAAGTAGTGCCCGCGCACCCGCCTCAGCTCCCGCCCGTAGAAGTGGGTCTTGCCAGACCGCGTGTCCACAGAACACGCCACGTGTCGGATCCCCATATCTATGGCGAGAACTGAGGAGTATGATGTCCTAAGTTCGACCTCACGCTTGACGGTGAGATGCAGGAAGTACTCGCCGCCGCGCCTGAGCAGCTTGGACTCGCAGACTTCGAGGTCGGAGGTGATTTCGCAGTGGGGCTTGATGGCGACCCAGACGCCACCGCGACGGAGCTTGACTGGGATGCGCGCCCAGTATCGTGCGATTTTCGTGTCACGGCGCTCGACCCTGATGAGGTCTTTGCGGATGGAGAGCGGGTATTCTCGTTCGGGTTTGACGCGGCGGTAGAACCGCTTTGCCTGCTGTTTATTCGCCGAGTAGAGCTCGACGCCGGGGTCGCCCCGCAGGAATCGCTGGAGCCCTTCGTACTCGTGGTCGAGAATTCGGCGCTTGATGTGCGTCAGCCCCACGAGCTTCGCTTTAACAACCTTCCGCACCTCCACTTCCCCACCGTTTCTTCCTCCGGGATCCCATTCAAGCCCTTTTTGGACACCCGTCACCGAAAGCACCCGCCGCCGTTTTTCCTGTCTCTTGACTCGAATAGTCCTTTCCAAAAAGAACAAGCCTCGTTTTTACCAACAAATCGCTTTTTTGAGGAGGAATCGAAAATACACATTTTGATTTTTCTTCAACCGAATGATACGCTCTCAATTTGACTCCTTTTTTTCATGCCTCCAGATCGAAAATAGCCCGGCTAATGTCTGGTTTTCCGCTTTCATCCCCACGCTCACGCACGGGATCTTGGGAAGTTAGATAAAAATCTTCTCGTTCCGAGTGCCGAAAGTGGGTTGCCCCAGAAATTAAAACTGGCGAAAGAAATTTAAGCCAAAAAGAGAACAATTAATTGCTTTTGGAGGCTGTTCTGAGGGGCTGCGGGGTGGATAAACCCCAAAAGGTTGAAAACGTGCCGTATATATCCAAAATAGAGTTGAGAGGTTTCAAGTCATTTGGAAATTCAAAAGTCAGCATTCCACTATCAAAAGGACTTACAGCAATCGTTGGGCCAAACGGACACGGCAAGAGCAATATATTTGATGCTATATCCTTCGTGCTGGGCGAAATGAGTGCCAGAAGCATGCGTGCTAAACATCTCTCAGATCTCATCTATTGGGGAGACAAAAAGCATGGATTTCGACCCGCGCCATTTGCCGAAGTAGCTCTCCACTTCAACAACGCGGACGGAAAAATCCCGATAAATTCAGAAACTGTGGTAATCTCCAGACAGGTCAAACGCAACGGCGAGTGTATTTATAAGATAAACAACAGGCGGGCTAGCCGACAGGAGATCATGGACCTTTTAGCCCCAAGCATGGCAAGTCCTGGAGGCTATAATTTCATCAGACAGGGAGACGTGGGGAAATTTGTCAACATGAACTCGATTGATCGCAGGTTGATCATAGATGAGCTCGCAGGGGTAGCCGAGTACGACGAGAAAAAACAGAAATCAATGATGGAACTCCAGAAAGTGGAAGCTAACCTCAGCACAGCAGGTGTGCGTCTTCAGGAGATCTCGAACCAACTGGATAAATTAAAGGTACAGATGGAAACAGCGCTCCTGTACAAGCAATTGACGAGAGAACTCGACGAGATCAACGCCATACTCATTTTAGCAAAAAAGAAAACTCGAGAGAAAAAACTCTCCAACCTAAAGTTGAGAATCGAAAAGTTGAACACGAACATCAAAAAGCTGAAGGAAAAACACCAAGCCCTCATGATGGAGATAAAAAAATATGAAGAGAAAATCGAAAAGCTGGACGATGCCATCGAGAAAAAACACAATGCCGATGTTCTTGAGGAGACGAGGATGACTCGGGCGCAGATCAGCGCTCTGAATGAGCTGATGAGTACCACATCGAGAAAACATTCCGAGATCAGCAAACGGATCGCTGAATTGGCTAAACGTGTCAAGGAGAAAGCGCAATCTGAAAGAGGCGACATTTCGGAAAAAATTGTCAGCTTAGCATCAAAATTCAAAGAGCTTCACGAGAGATTCAATACTCTAAATCGATCCTTCGGGGAAAACAAATCCATCGATGCGGTGGAAGATCTATTGCACCAACTAAAGATCGTCCTAGATGAACTCAACCCGATAATCGACGAGATCTCAAAGCAGTATTATCCCCACCATCGACCACCGCTCTCACCCACAGGAGAACCCTCGGCCGCTGACCTGCGTGCTGAACTTATTGGATTAAAGAGAACACAAACGGAACTCGAAGAACAGATCTCGGAATTGCATCAGAAAATCAAAAACGCCCAATCCAAACTGAAGAACGTGAGCAAGCTGGAGGAGGAGATCCGAACCTCAATAAAAACGTTGCGTTCTGAGAAAAACCAACTTCGGGTAAAAACATCAAAACTCACGGCAAAAGCGTATGCGCTGGATGAAAAGATAAGAGAGCTCGAAAGCGTGCTCCAAGAAACATTGGGAGACAAAGCATCGATCAAAGCCGAATTGAGCGTCTTGGAGGAGGAGATGAAAAAGATCAATGTGAATGTGACTCTTCCAGAAAAACTAGACACCAAGACTCTCGAACGAAAAGCGGCCGAAATAGAATCCAAAAAGAACTCACTTGGAGAGGTCAATTTCAGCGCTGTTAGGGATTTTAGGGAAACGGAACGAAGGTACAACTCCGAAAAAATGAAATACGACAAGCTTATGGCGGAAAAAGAATCGCTGCTAAACTTCATGCGTAATATCGACGAAAAAAAGAAGGAGGTATTTATGAAGACCTTTAATGAGATCTCCCGAAACTTTAAAGAAATCTTCAGTCAGTTGTCGCCAGGAGGTGAAGGAGAACTGATCCTAGAAAACGAGGAGTCTCCATTTGATGGTGGAGTAGAGATAAAAGCGAGACCACTGGGAAAAGACACGACCATAGATGCGCTTTCTGGAGGAGAACGTGCTCTCACCGCTCTAGCACTTATCTTCGCCATACAGCGGTATCGGCCCACAACATTTTATGTGCTGGACGAGGTAGATGCCCCTCTCGACCCACAAAACAAAAAACGTGTAGCTAAAATGTTGCACGAATTCTCACGCGAATCTCAGATGGTGGTCATAACGCTGCACGACGCCATAATGTCCGTAGCCGATAGACTTTTTGGCGTAACGATGGACAAAAATGTTTCCCACCTTTTGTCGGTAGAACTCTCTGGCTTGGGGGGGTGAAAGAGGTGACCACACTCTCGGATCATCCCATCCGAGCACTGTTGGAACTTGTACAACAGCACAAGCTTGATCCCTGGGACGTCGATATAGAGAAGCTCACCCACCTTTATCTAGAGCGGATTGGAGGACCAGAAGAACCGGATCTCAGAGCATCGGGACGAGCACTTCTCTCCGCTTCCGTGCTCTTGCGAATAAAATCAGCATACGCCCTAAACGGGAACGGTAGGATACAGGCGCCCGAAGAAAGCTTCGACGAGAGTTTCGACCTCGATTTTCCTGACCTTGGAGAAATAACGCTTGTTCAGAATACTCCAAGAAAAATAACCCTTGTGGACCTGCTGGGTGCGCTTCAGGAGGCATTGGAGGAAATCCCGGTCAAAAAGATACCTCAAAGCAAAAAAATGGAAAAAATTGTCCGATTCCTCAATGAGTACGATGTCAACATAGAGAAGCACATCGACGAACTTTATAATCGTATACTTTCCCTCGCGACCTCTGGCGAGAAGATCACGCTCGCCAGACTCGCGGAAGAGCCCACCAAACTCTCCATCGCCAGAACATTTCTCCTTTTGCTCTTCCTCTACGCCAACAAGAAAATTGTGTTAAAGCAAGAAGAACTTTTTGGCGATATCGTGGTGTCGTTACCTGAACAGGAGGAAGAACATGGGAACAAAGCAGGATCGATCGATGATTGAAGCTGCGCTCTACGCAGCGGATCATCCGCTGACACTAAAGGAGATCCAAAAAATACTGAAAACTTCATCCGAAACGTACGTTCGGAAACTGATTCACGAACTAAGGGTCGAATACGAAAAGCGTGGAAGTTCCATTAAACTCGTTGAGACAAGCAAAGATACTTTCAAGTTTCATCTCGATGACGGATATGTGAAAAAGTTAGGCAAAATCGTCCCAAAGACAAAAATTTCTCGAGGGGCGCTGAAAACTTTGGCCATGATAGCATACAAACAAAATCTTTCCCAGGCAAAACTTGCCGAACTTCGGGGAAACAGGGCGTACGGCCATGTCAAACAGCTATTAGCTCTGGGATTCATCGAGTGCAGGCGATTTGGCCGCACACGTATGCTCCGGACGTCGCGTAAATTCGCGGATTATTTTGGTTTTCCGGACGATGTGGACCTAACGCGCGAGCTCATTGAGGAAAGGCTCCGATAGGTTCTTTAACAAGTGTGCCAAACTGTTCCACCGGTGTCCTCATGGGGAGATGGCAAGGAAGATCGGCTAAAAAACCCAGCGGCGGACGTATATGGCCGAAAAGAGCCAAACGCAAACGGGAGATCGGCAGCGAATTCACCGAACCTAAACTTGGTCCACGACGCCATGTCAGGATACGAACTTTCGGTGGTGGTGCTAAATTGAATCTTCTGTCCACCGACACGGCGAATGTTATAAACCCGAGGACTGGCCGTGCGCAAAAGGTGAAAATCTTAACAGTCATGGAGAATCCCGCCGATCCGCACTTCGTCCGCAGAAACGTGCTAACAAAGGGAGCCATAATCGATACCGAGCTCGGGAAAGCTCGGATTTCCAGTCGGCCCGGGCAGAGCGGTGTCGTTAACGCTGTGTTGTTAGAGGAGAAAAAGTAGAACCCCAGGATATGCAATGCCTACAAGCTTTTTTTGTTTCAGGCACAGATGATATACGGGCATTATGCCACAAATTCAAGTCACATTGACCCCTCCAGAATCAAAACGGCTCATCGCGAAAGCCGTGGCCGTGCTTCCGGAGGTAAAGAAAGCCCTGAAAAGCGGAATAATCGTTGTGGGGCTCGGTACTACAAACGCCCGTGTGGTAGAGGAAATCCTGAAGCGAAAAATTCAGCGCGAAAGGTTTGTGGCCGGTATGGTCCTACCAAAAGGGACATGTATCCTGCCCAAGGAAAAACGTGCTCGCACGGTGATCATCCGCAGGGGAAAGGTAATCGAAGCAGAGATAGACGACGTGTTGAACGAGCTAACGCCCGGAGATGTCGTCATCAAAGGTGCTAACGCGATAGATGCAGCCGGCACGGTGGGTGTTTTTCTGGCATCGAGAAGCGGCGGCACGGTCGGAAAGGTACTCGGAACGATAGTTTCCCGAGGAGTCAATCTGATCATCCCTGTCGGTTTGGAAAAATTTATCCCAGGATCTATATCCGAGGTTTCCAGACTTTCGGGAATTTTCCGGTTTGATTACGTTACGGGATGTCCGGTTGGAGTGATGCCCATCTCTGGCAAGGTGGTCACGGAACTAAACGCCGTAAAGATCCTCACTGGTGCGGAAACCATGGTGATGGGTAAAGGCGGAATCTCCGGAGCTCAAGGTAGTGTGACCCTTCTGATCAAAGGAAGTTCCGGTCAAATCCAAAAGTTTAGAAGAATTTTAAAACAGGTGAAGAACGAGCCAGAGATCGCTATAGAGACCAACTGCAAAACATGTGTATACACGGATTGCTGGTATCTGAGAGAGTGAACCACCTCAGTTTCGCAGGGGGTTTCCTGCTTCAGCGACGGGACTTGCCACAGCTTGCGCCGAGACGCTGAACAGAGACCCCGTTTCCACAAGCGTTGGTTCTGGCCGTCTCAGTCCTACCCGACCCGAAGGATCCGCATGGATGCTACATAACTCCTGTCGAATCCATCCGGAATAAATCGGTGAAAACCCGGCCGGAGCCCCGAGAAACGTTTTAGCTCGGAATCGGCGCCCAACCAAAATCGAAAGCTACGGGTAACCTCTCTGCTCCCTCTCTTTCGGAAAGAGACTTTTCGGTGATGAAGTTAATCCTTATCCTCCTGGGTCCGAAGTCTAGAACGTTTTTCCTTGGAAGAAGAATCACCGGACTTGAAACTACCGGTGCTCACTTCATCAACGCTGTGAATAACACCCCCCCACTCCTCTATTACGGCTCTGATCTTACCATAGTCGAGTTCGCCCTCCACGGTCACCTTGACGGTCTCGGTATCTTTATCTATTTCAATAAGCGTGACATTAGCACCGCTCACGCCCGGAACCGCACCCAGCTTGGCAGCAAACTCAGGCAGCGTTGGACTATGTGGTTTCAGTACATCCAACACCAATTTTCTGATATTTGCAGAACTCCTTTTCGACATGTGAGTCGTTCATCTCTTTCTTTTTCCAATTTTAACTCTATCGGCGAAGTCCCCTGAAAAAGCCGGGGGATGGAAGTCGCTTTTCCCGTTTATAAGGAGCCCCCACCCAAGTGTCTGCCGAGTAGGAAGAGGCCACCCGAATTCACGCCTGTGAAAAACCGATGACCCGCACGGCGCAGGTAGGGTGAACATCGAGACCTCCCTAACCGTCCGAGGAGGGATAGGATCGAGTCTGGTGGACAAGAGCGGGGGAAGGAGGTCACCTCTATCGGCGGATAACCTAGACCAAAATCCGAGAACCTTCCAAAGTAGGGTGTTGAGATGCAAAGCCGTGCATGGGCAACCGATTTCGCTCAAAATCCTTTTAGCATTGAACAAGAATTTATCATGGGGCTGGACATGGAACTGAATTTTGAGCAGATGGTGGAGAAAATTTTGGCGGATTCCAACGTCACGCGCGACGAACTGATGAATCGCATCCACAGCAAGCAAAAGGAACTGGGCGGATTTGTGACCATGGAGGGTGCCGCAAACATCGTCGCCCGAGAACTGGGGATAGTTTTCGAGCACGGGAGGCCAGAAATCCGGGCTCTGCGGATCGGGGATCTAATTCCAGGTATGTCAAAGATCGACATAGTGGCGAGGGTTGTACGAGTTCACGAACCTAAAGAGTTCCAGCGATCTAGTGGGAGCACTGGAGTGGTGGGCAGTTTGCTATTGGAAGATGGAACTGGACGAATCAGACTTGTACTGTGGAACGACAGGGCCACCATGATCAAAGAAGGAAAAGTGCAAAAAGGAGATATCGTCAGGATCCAGAATGCCTACGTCCGCGAGGGATTAGACGGACAACCGGAGCTTGGTATCGGCACGAGGGGTAGTATCGTGGTAAATCCCGATGATCCACGTGCTGCGGAGCTTCCCAAGCTCATGGACTCGGAAGTGAAGATATCTGAGTTGAAAAGAGAAATGGCAGAAGCTGATGTCTCTGGAAGGGTTATGGCGGTAAGTGACTGCAGAGTTTTCGAACGGCCCGACAAGAGCAAGGGTAAAGTCTCCACCCTTATGCTTGCAGATTCCACTGGACAGATACGGGTCTCGTTGTGGGACAAATGGGCCGAATTATCAAAAGAGCTTAAACGGGGGGACGCGATAAAACTTGAGAATGCTATAATTCGTGCTAGGCCAGGAGGGCGGGTAGAACTCAGCCTAGATGCCCGCGGTCGTCTGGTTCGTCTTGATGACTCCAAGCTACCGGAAATCCCCGAACGTCAGATGAAACTAAATGAAATTGAGCCGGGTATACCGATTCTGGACATATCGGCCAAGATAAAAAGGATATTTCCACCACATGAATTCAAACGTGCGGATGGATCACATGGAAAAGTACAAAGTGCGATCTTGGTGGATGACACGGGCAGCGTTCGAGCCTCGTTCTGGGGAACAGCTGCGGATCTGCTTCAGAGGCTCCAGCCTGGGGATGTTGTGCTCCTGAAAAACGCTTACACCCGCACGGGATTGGGAGGCAGGACAGAGGTACACATTGGGGGGGCCACCACTGTTGAAGTTAACCCTCCAGGAATAAGCGTTGGAGAGCCGAAGCCCGGACCTATTAGGATAGGCGAACTCGAACCAAATATGGATGCGCTGGAAGTGGTGGGAAGGGTTGTTGAGGTCATGGAGCCACGTGACTTCACGCGTCCCGACGGAAGGAAGGGAAAAGTGGCATCCATGATCATAGGAGATCAGAGCGGTACAGTACGAGTTTCGCTCTGGCATGAACAAGCGGAAAAAGTTCGCGAATTAAAAGCTGGAGACATCGTGAGGTTGGTCGACTGTTACAGCACGCTTGGTCTATTTGGACAAACCGAGTTACACTTGTCGAGAGGCACTCTCGAGATCAAACCGGATGTGGAGGGGCTCCCTCCTGCCGAGGTGATAAGGGAAGTAGTCCCGGAGGCGAAGAGGTGCAAAATATCCGAGATAGAGAAAGAAGGTATGCGGATACAAGTAAGGGGAACCGTAGTGCAGGTTTTTCACCGGAGGCCTGTATTTGACACCTGCCCAAACTGTGGAAGAAATCTCGGAAGCGTGGACACGAATATGTTCTGCGAGGAGTGCGGAAAAGTCGTTACGCCAGAACATCGTGTGGTGCTCAGCTTTCTGCTGGACGATGGCACCGACAACATACGAGTCGTCCTGTTTGGCAAAGTAGCAGAGGACCTGATCGGCATGAACGCGCAACAGGTTTTTGAGTCGTTCAAAAACGCTCCCGAACTGGGAAAATTTTATGACGGGCTGAAACTGGTTGGAAAAGAGCTGGTGGTCACGGGCATAGTGAGGCAGGATAATTATCTTAACCAGCTCGAACTAAGGGCTCTCAGCGTGGATGTGGCGGAGCCCAAGCACGAGGCAAGACTGATTATTGAAAAGTTAAAAGAGGAAACGTGAAAATCGATGATGGAGGCATGATTTGGCCGGGGAACGCAAGCCAACTTTGGACTCACTCCCTGGGGTCGGGGAGGCCACAGCTAGAAAGCTTTACGAAGCTGGTTATCGTACCGTTGAATCGCTTGCTGTAGCAACGGTGGCAGAACTCCGCGAGGCTGCAGAAATAGGTGAAACACAGGCGAAAAAGATAATTGCGGCTGCTAGGGAATCCGCCGAAATGGGTCTTTTCACAACTGCGGATAAAGTGCTCGAACGCAGGGAGAAGATCGGACTGATAACAACCGGCAGTACACAACTCGATAGTCTTTTGGGGGGAGGTATTGAAACTCAGGCCGTCACAGAAGTTTTTGGCGAGTTTGGGTCTGGAAAGTGCGTATCGAAGGACACTCCTGTATATTACCTCAACGATGAAACTCCACATATATCTCCGATAGAGAAGGCATACGAGCACTATAGGCAAATTTTTGGTGAGCGACCGTTTGATGAAGGGGCTGTAGTTCATACTCCAAACATAAAGGTGCTCTCTTTTGTCGATGGGAAACTGCGGTTAAGCGATGCGTCTCATATCTACAGGGAAAAAGTAAGGCGGTTACTACGGGTGAGAACAAAACGTGGCAGAATCCTTGAGCTTACACATAAACACAAACTGCTGACACTGACAGAGGATGGTCTCAAGTGGCTTCCGGCCGGTGAATTAAAAGTTGGAGCGCCCGTGGCAACGCCTGCCAGCATACCCTGTAATCCTACTGTCACCGATAAGCTCCATCCAGATGATGCCTACTTTTTGGGACTTTATGTGGCAGAAGGCAGTGGTCCGGAGATTTTTACAACGAATGAGCAGATTCTGAAATGGGTCAAATCCTATATAAAAAGAAAATTTGGTTTCAACCCAACATTACACAGAGACGAACGAAGGAAACGGACAGTGTATCATATCGTCTTGAGGGGGCAAGCGCTGGAATTTCTTGGGGATCTGACAAAATGTACCTCCGCTGAGAAATTTGTACCCCCTGAGATATTTCTTTCGTCGGTGGAAGTGGCAAAACACTTTTTGGCCGGATATATCGAGGGAGATGGTTTCTTAGGCCAAACAATTGAGTTATCGACGAAAAGCAGGCGACTTTTTACCGAAATCTCGTACCTGCTGCTGCGTTTGGGAATTCATGGTACCGGGTCACACAAAGGGGGGCGGCACCGGCTTTTCATAGGTGGGGAAGAAAGAGCCAAGATAATGAAACTTCCATTCAAGTCAATTGCTTTGCCCGTTTTACCTTCCTCCAACTCCGTTTACTTCGGATATCCGGCTGTATTCGCAGGTTTCTTGAAAAAAATCTACAGGGAAACATTTGGCGGTGGGCGCGGCCCGGTGACTAAAGCCATAGGACGTAAATCTTGCAGCGGCGATACCTTCTACCACGTGCTGACGAGGAGCAGGATCGAAAATAATCAAGCTTTCATCAACAGAAAGACCATAGTGAAGATCAAATCGGTGTTTTTGGAGCATTTGAACATCCTAAAGCGGCTGAGAGAAGAGGTCAAGGGATTAAGTTCAGATGAAAAATTCAAAAAGATCGCGCTTGAGTTGCAATTTCCTCTGTGTTCAATTGCACCAAGGTTGGGAATTAAACGTGGCTCAGTGGAAAACTATGTTTGCAGAGGGCTGCCTCGACAGCTCCCAGCGGTTAAGGAAGCATTGGGCGCTGAGATCGACGTCAGGATAAACAAACTCGAAAAAGCGATTCACAACATAGATGTCGTCTTGGAACTTGGTTGGGACATCGTTGAAGATGTGGAAGAAATCGAATACAACAATTACGTGTATGACTTTGTGGTGCCCGAGGGGCACTGCTTTGTGGGCGGGTACCAGCCGACGCTTTTCCACAACACTCAGCTTGCCCACCAGCTCTGCGTAAACGTTCAGCTTCCCACCGAACAAAAGGGATTGAATGCTAAAGCCATCTATGTCGACACAGAAAACACGTTCAGACCGGAACGGATTCGCGACATGGCGGTGGGTCTGGCATTGGATCCCGTAAAAACCCTGCGGAACATTTATTACATAAGATCGTACAACACGGACCAGCAACTTTTGATAGGTGAAAAGGCGGAGGAGATAATTGAGAAGGAGGGTGTGCGGCTCCTAGTTGTGGACTCCCTCACCTCGCATTTCAGGGCCGAATACGTGGGGAGGGGAATGCTGGCCGACCGTCAGCAGAAACTCAATCGCCATCTGATGGACCTGCACAGATTGGCAGATCTGCACGACTTGGCTGTTCTCGTGACCAACCAAGTTCAGGCCAGGCCGGACGTATTTTTCGGCGACCCCACGAGACCCATCGGAGGACACGTAGTTGCTCATTCGGCCACGACCCGTGTATATCTCCGCAAGTCCAAACCACCGAAGAGGATAGCACGTATATTTGACAGCCCAAACCTCCCGGAGGGAGAGGCGGTATTCACCATTACAGAACAGGGAATAAGAGACTGAGGTCGGCTCTCTTGATTCGGATCATCGCTATCGACATCGACGGTACCGTGACGTTCGAGGATAGAAAGCTCGATCTGGCCGCGGTTGAAGCCATACGAAAAGCTGAAAAATCTGGGATCCAGGTCTCCCTCGCAACGGGAAACGTGTTAACGTTTGCCGAGGCTGCTGCGATAATGATTGGGGCTTCTGGGCCCCTAATAGCAGAAGACGGCGGCGTGGTGTTTGACCGGAGAACCGGGGAGACGTGCGTGCTTGGTGACCGTACGGAAGCGGATCGGGGACTGGCAGCGCTCGAGCGAGCTTTCGGTCCGCTGAAGCAGACGAGAAGTTCGGCCGCTCGGCTCACAGGCATCACCCTGGAACGTGAAGTGCCAATTGACCAGATCAGGGAAGTTTTGCTCCGGAATGGATTGTCCCTCGTGGCAGTTGATTCCGGTTTCGCGATCCACATTCGTGATCCAAGTGTCAACAAGGGAAACGCCCTGCGCAAGCTCTCAACCGTGGTGGGGGTACCAATGAGTGAAATAGCCGCGATTGGGGACGGCCCGAACGATGTGGAGATGTTGCGGGAAGCGGGAATAAGTTTCGCCGTGGCAAATTCTCCAGACGAAGTGAAACGCGTCTGTACTCACGTGACGAAGTCATCCTATGGAAAAGGAACAGCGGAGGCGATAGAACTTATACTCAACAAGTACTGCTGAGATTCACTAGCTTTTCGGCCAGTTTTTTCATCTCCTTTGCCGCCTTTGATTTGGGGTTGTGAATGACAACGGGTTCACCCAAAGCCACCGACCGTCTCACCGCGGGATCCTCTGGAATGCTTGCCAGCACAGGAAGCTCCATCGTCGAATTGATCTTTTCCGTGGGTATCTCGAAGTCCTTTCCGGTAATTCTGGTCACGACGACCCCGAGAGGTTCCACGTTCAGGCGTTCCGCGATGAGCTTGGTCTTGAACGCGTTTGACAGGGAGGCGATATCCGGAGTGACAACTAAGACCATTTCCTTCGCTATCGTTATGGCGGCGATCGCGTCTCTGCCCAGACCAGAGGGAGCATCGATCAGCAAAAACTCGAATTTTTTACTTAGTTCTTTGACGACTTTTTTCAGTCGCTCAAGCTTTGCTTTTTGAATACCCTCCAACGACACTCCTGAAGGCACGACCCTGACACCCTCCTGCCCGATGGAGATGGCTTCCGACAGCTTCGATTCCCCAGCCAACACTTCGTGGAGGGTTACCTCCTGTTCCTCCAGTCCCAAGAAGAGTCCGAGGTTTGCCATCATTATGTCCGCATCCAAAAGCACCGCTTTCCGCTTGAGCTGGGCCATCGCCACGCCAACGTTCGCCACCATCGTGGTTTTACCCGTGCCACCCTTGCTTGAGGCAAAAACAATTATCCTCGCCATCTTATCCAAATGATTTAGTTTTATGGACAAATAACTATGTTTGGTGAAAAATGAGAATTGGTTTGATCGCAGACGTGCACTCAAATCTCCAGGCCTTTCGAGCCGTGCTTGAGGACATGCCAAAACTTGACAGAATCATTTGTGCTGGAGATCTGGTGGGCTATGCAACCGAACCAAATGAGGTGGTGAACCTGGCTAAATCGAAGCGATTGCTGGCGGTGATGGGGAACCACGATTACGCTGCCCTGACCCGAGATGTCAGGGGATTTAATCCGATCGCGGCCGAGGCTGCGGTGTGGACCGCCGACAAGCTGACCCCTGAAAACGTGAAGTTTTTATCAAACCTGCCGGACCGACTGGAACTAAAACTTGGAGGATATCGAATTTATGTGGTTCACGGAAGTCCACGTGATCCGCTGGGAGAGTACGTCTTTCCGGAAATACCAAACCACGAGCTTGCTCGGATTGTTCAAGATCTCGATGCAGATGTGATCGTACTCGGCCACACCCACGTTCCCATGAAGCGGATGATACTCGGAAAGCTCGTGATCAATCCCGGCGGCGTCGGACAGCCGCGTGACCGTGACCCTCGGGCAAGTTACGCGATTCTCACCATCGGAAAAAAGATCGAGGTAGACCACAGACGTGTGGAATATGATCCCAAAAAAACCGCTGAGAAAATAAAAGCGGCTGGTCTGCCCGAAGAACTGGCTGCAAGATTATTCTTCGGATGGTAGGGTCGACGAGAAACTTGAGAATGAGGATTGCGGCTGGGATTTCAGCTGCTGGATCGCAAGAACCCTTTCGTTGACCACGATGAAATCACGAATCGAGATCACGGCACTAAACGGGATAAGTACATTTCCCTGATGATCCTGGGGCGCCCCCTTCAGGGCATCCCTTGAATACGGCCTCACGACCAGAGAGTATATCTTACCATCCTTCTCATCGAACAGTATATCGACGAGCCTTCCGAGCTGAAGCCCACGGTCTGAAATGATCCCCATCGACCTAAGCCTGTTTGCGGGCAACTGAGCCAAGGAGCATCCCGCCTTAAATTACACCTCAAACTTAAAAAGCTTAATAGTATATCCTGCTGGAGTCGGATGCCATCTGTTTGGTTTTCCTCTCCGCAAAAGTTGCATACGACTTTATGACCTCCGGTGTTATGGAAGGCTTCATCCCCTTCATGGCCTCCCGAAAGTTCGACATTTTGACCTCCCTAGCTTTCATGTCCCTCCGGAGGGCCAGCATGGCCGCCTCCCTGCACAGGGCCGCTATGTCGGAGCCGGAGTATCCCTCTGTCTCCTTAGCGATGAGTTTCAGATCTACGTCCTTGGCCAGCGGCATTTTCTTGGTGTGGATCTTCAATATCTCCAAACGGGCCTTCTCATCGGGCGCAGAAACCAATACCAACCGATCGAAACGTCCGGGACGAAGCAATGCGGGATCTATCAGATCCGGACGGTTGGTGGCGCCGATCACCGCCACGTTTTCAAGTTTTTCCAATCCGTCGAGCTCGGTGAGCAGCTGGCTTA
>QMWE01000013.1 GCA_003661465.1 Hadesarchaea archaeon | reverse complement strand
CTATGGCCTGGGCTCCGCCCAGTTTGAACACCGAATCCACTCCGGCCGCCTCCGCCGCTGCAAGCACCGCAGCATCGGCTTCACCTCTTTTGTTTGGCGGGGTGCAGACGACGAGATGTTTCACGCCGGCTACCCTCGCCGGAACAGCGGCCATCAGCAAGCTTGAGGGATATCTCGCCAGACCGCCTGGGACGTAGACGCCAACGCTCTCGAGCGGTCTCACGAGCTGCCCCGCCCTTACCCCGGGGGCGAGCTTCGCCATCCACTCCCGCGGCATCTGTTTGAAGTGAAATTTTTTTATCGCACTGGCGGCTCGTTGTATGGCTTTCACCGTTTTTGGGTCGAGCTTTTCACGTGCCAGTCTGAATTCCTCTTTGCGAACTTTGAGTTCATCTCTCCGCAGTTTCACTCCATCGAAACGTTCGGTGTACTTCAGGATGCCCCTGTCGCCTTCAGACTTGACGTCCGAGATTATCCGCTTCACCGTGGGGAGCACCGAGCGGATGTTCAGCTCCGAGCGTCTTATCAAGGCTCCCCATTTTTTTCTGTCGCACTCCCAAAGCTTTACAGTCTTGAGCTGCGTCATAACACACCTTTCGTGCTGGGTACTCCTTTTCTTCTAGAGGTTGTGCGTACGGCTTTACCCAGTGCTACGCCCAGCGCCTTGAAGATGGCCTCCGCCTTGTGGTGATCGTTTTTTCCACGGAGAACCTTTACGTGCAAGTTGAATCTCCCGTTCGTGGCCAGTGTCTGGAGGAGGTGAACCACCAGGTCGCTGCTAAGGTCATCCAGTCTTCGCTTCGCGAACCTGGCCTCAATGTCTGGAAAGGCTCTACCGCTCATGTCCACCGCCACCAATACGAGGGCATCATCCATTGGTACTATGGCGTCTCCCATTCTCTGTATCCCAACTTTTTTCCCAAGGGCACGTTCGATGGCCTCCCCCAGCACGATCATGGTGTCCTCCGCGATGTGGTGTTCGAAATCTCCGCGAGCGGTGATCTTCAGATCAAAACACCCGTGTTTGGCGAAACTGGTGAGCAGGTGATTGAAAAACCTGATCGGCGTGTCGATGTCTGCTCTGCCGTTTCCGTCGAGATCTATCCTGACGCTGACGCTGGTTTCTTCGGTTTTCCGCCTAATCCTTCCTATCCTGCTCATTCTGCCACCTCAATCGCCTGTTTCAATGTGAACCTGCCCTCGTATAATGCCATCCCAACTATCACTCCGGCCGCTCCAGCCTCCTTCACGATTCGGATGTCATCCAGTGTTCCGACTCCGCCCGAAGCAAAAACGGGTATATCGACCGAGCTGGTTAGGTTTTTTATCTCCGTCACGGCCACCCCGCGCATGCGCCCTTCCTGGTCGATACACGTGTACAGTATCGATCCGACCCCCATCCGCTCGAACTTCCCGGCCAGCTCCACCGCGGTTCTTTCGGTTTGGGTTTTCCACCCTTCAATGGTCACCTTACCGGAACGTGAGTCGAGCGCTACCATGACCTTCTCGCCACCAACCGCGTCGACGAGCTTCCTGACGAGTTCGGGGTTGCTCACCGCAGCCGTTCCCAAGATCACCTTTTTCGCCCCGGCGCTGAGGAGCTCATTGGCCCTGGCGAGCGTTCGTATCCCTCCGCCTACCTCCACGTTTGCTTCAGTACCTGAGATGATCTCCATGGTTTTCTGAAGGTTGTCGCCCTCGCCCATCGCGGCGTCTAGATCTACCACATGCAGATAATCGGCGCCCTCGGCCACCCATCGCCTGGCAATCTCCACTGGATCGCCGTACACACGCTCGGTATCCGGCCTCCCCCCTCTCAGTTGTACGCACCGACCGCGCCTGATATCAACGCTCGGTATCACGAGCAACTTCCACACCTTCTGGTTCGCTTATGGCACCACGCGCTCGATCGGCATCACGAGGATATCCCTGGCTCCCGCCTGCTTTGCTCGTCTGACGATTTTGTAGACATCTGTTCCGTCGACCACGGCTTGAACCGCCAACATCGGACCTGCACCCTCCACTCGGGATACGGTTGGTCCAGACATCCCGGGCATGATCTGTTTGACCTCCTCAAGCTTTTCCTCAGGCACGTTCATCATCACCAGCTTTTTTCCTCTCGCCCGAACCACACTGTCGATTGCCATGACGATTTCGTCGATCTTCGCCCGTTTTTGCCGTAGGCTCTGCCGGTTTGCTACCAGCCGCGCCGTACTCTCAAGGATGGTGTCAACGATGTTGAGTCCGTGCGCGCGAAGTGTCGTACCCGTGCTGGTCACATCGACGATAAGATCTGCCAGCCCTATCAGGGGGGATATCTCCGCCGCTCCCGTGATGTCGAGAAGTTCTATCTTGATCCCCTTCTCCGCAAAATATTGTCTGGTGATGTTTGGAAATTCGGTGGCTACCCTAGCGCCCGGACTTATGTCGCGCATCGATTTGATTCCGGATTTCCCGCTCGCCGCCACCACCATGCGCGTGTAACCGTACTTGAGATCCAACAGTTCTGCAACGTCATCGCCGCTCTCGCACATCAGGTCGTAGCCGGTGATGCCCAGATCTGTGGACCCCCTGGCGACGAAGTTCGGGATGTCTTCCGCCCTGACGAACACGAGTTCGATCTCTGGATCGTTGGTTTTCGCGAATAGCTGACGGCCATCTCTGCCCACCACTCCGATGCCAGCGTCCTGGAGCAACCGTACCGTGGTGTTTTCCAGGTGTCCCTTCGGTACAGCAATTCTGATCGTCACTTCAAGCACCTCCTTTGAATTGTTTTATCGCATTTAGAAGCTTCTTATTCTGTTCGGGTTTGCCGACTGTGATTCGGACCCAATTCGGGCCAGCACCCCTGAAGTTCGACAGATCACGGATCAGGATACCTCTGCGCGCCAGATAATCGCACAGTTTTGGCGCATCCGTCTTTAGAGGCCTCACATTTACCATCAAGAAGTTTGCATCCGATGGCAGCACACGTAGGCCTAGCTTGGAGAGCTCCCGACGCAGGTATTTCCTTTCCTTTCGGATCGCGTTGACGACTTTGCGCAGGTAGCTCATATCCTCTAGGGCAGCGATTGCGGCGACTTGGGCCATCCGGTTGACGTTGAAGGGCGCGCGGATGCTCTCGAGCACTTCGATGATTTTTGGGTTCCCGATCGCGTAGCCGATCCTCAGACCGGCAAGCCCGAAAGCTTTCGAGAAGGTCCTGAGCACAAGTAAATTCTTGGACTTTGGAGCTAGGTCAGCAACGGAATCTCCGTCGAACTCGACATACGCTTCGTCCGTGATGATAAGCTTTCCAACTTTCATGAGATCTCGCATTTCCTTCCGGTTCATACCGTTTCCCGTTGGGTTGTTGGGCCTACCCAAAAAGACCAGCTTTACTCCCCTCAGGAGACGTTTGATCTCTCCGGCTTTCCATTCGAAATTCGGAAGGGAGAAAAACTTGGGTATTCCTCCGTTTTCCCTGCACACGAGTTCGTACATAGCAAATGTCGGCAGGGGGATGAGGGCCCGATCCCCGGGATCCAAAAAAGCCCTGCAGGCCAACTCCATGAGCTCATCTGAGCCGTTCCCAATCGTCACACACTTGGCTCCCACACCCACATAGTCGGATATCGCGCTCTTGAGTCTGGTGGCGCGTGGGTCTGGATACAGTCCCGCTCTAGTTGCCTCACGTTTGAGCGCCTGGATCACACGGGGCGAAGGGCCGTATGGACTCTCGTTTGATGCGAGGTTTATGGTCCCCGGTGTCTTTACGTCGTATTCGCGGGCAAGCGGATAGGTAGCCCTTGACCGCAGCAGGTTCCTTACACGTTTCGAGATCATCTTTCCCCACCTGAAAGTCGGTCTTTCCCGGCCCCCCTCAGGATGAACTTCTTGGTGGTAATCTGGAAGGAAAGACAGTCGGGGAGCGATATGGATTCCACTCCGCCGTCTTCGCTCAAGGTGAGCCTGTAGTTCCTTTCCCTCACCTCTATCTCCACGCTCTTCGGCATAGCATATCCCACCCTAGATCGTCCATTTTTGTATATAAGTTTTACCAATTTATCTATAAAGTGGAAATTATTCACTATAAATAGAAAAACTTATAAATTATTTACGAAAGATGTGGTAGGAAGGGGTCAAACTGGCCTGGTGGTGGAAAAAATGGAATTGGACGCGATCGATCGTAAGCTTCTGAACCTTCTGCAGGAGGACGCGAAGATGCCATACGCTGAGCTCGCCAAACGTCTCGGCATCAGCTCCTCCGGAGTCCACAAACGCGTTCGACGGCTTGTAGAGGGTGGAGTGATAAAAAAATTTGTCGCAGTCATCGATCCTCAAATATCTGGAAAAAAACTCAAGGCGTTCATAGGCATCTCCACCTCCCCAGGGGCATGTGGCCAGGTCATAGCCCAACTGAGCAAACGGCCGGAGGTGCTCGAGATCCACGAGGCCGCAGGGGAGCATGACCTCTTCATAAAAATAATCACGGATGATACCCTCAAACTGAACGAGATATTACACGAAATGGACAGGATTCCGGGAGTCAGCAGCAGTCGCACCCTGATCGTGCTCAAGACGGAGAAGGAGACCGGTCTGATCCGGCTTTAGCGACAACCGATCACCCCATCCGGAAAAATAATCTGTGATCGCCCTCCCCTGACCGGAGGGACTTTAAACCGATTCAGACCAATGGATGGGTGGTGACATGAAATTCCTAACCCTGAAGGCAAAACCGCTGGACATGGAAACTGGGAGACATATCGTCGTGCTTCATGAAGAAGATGCTGAGGAACTTGGTCACTTTCCGGGAGACCGGGTAAAACTCACCACTCAAAACGGCACGGTAGTCGCCATAGCGAACACCACGAGACGAATGGTCCGCCGAGGCGAGATCGGCACCTTCGTGGAGATCACGGGGAACCTTGCCATCAAGCCCGGAGATTCGGTGAAGGTGAGGCTGGCTCCACGCCCGCAGTCGGTAACTGCCATCAGGCGCAAGATGGAGGGGCACAGGCTTTCCCCGGAGGATATCGGCGCGATTGTCAAGGATATAGCAGATGAAAATCTTACAGCCACGGAGATGACCGCTTTTGTGGTGGCGGAGTACATACGGGGGATGTCTATCGATGAAATCGTGGCGTTGACCCGTCACATGGTGGATACCGGAGACAGACTGGAGCTGGATGCGAAGCCTGTTCTGGATGTTCACAGCATAGGTGGGGTTCCAGGTAACAAGTATGCGCTGGTTACGGTGCCCATCGTCGCGGCCGCTGGCTTGACGGTTCCAAAGACCAGCAGTCGTGCTATAACGAGCGGGGCTGGCACGGCGGACGTGATGGAGGTGCTGGCCAACGTGACGTTTGACCTGGACGAGATCGGTCGCATAGTCAGGAAAGTTGGGGCGATACTGGCATGGGGAGGGGCGGTCAGGCTGGCACCAGCTGACGATATCATCATTCAGGTCGAGCGGATGCTCGGCGTGGATCCGCCTTGTCAGCTGCTTGCAAGCGTCATGTCAAAGAAACTGGCGGTAGGAGCCGATCGCGTGCTCATAGATATTCCCGCAGGTCCTGGAGCTAAGGTGGAGCGAATTGAGGAGGCCCGCAGTCTGGCACATGATTTCATAGAGCTGGGTCACAAGCTGAACGTTCAGATAGAAGCTGCTGTGACCTATGGGGGACAGCCTGTCGGATATGCAGTGGGGCCGGCACTGGAGGCGAGAGAAGCGCTCGAAGCCCTGCTCGGGAGAGGCCCAGGTAGTTTGGTCGAGAAGGCGACGAGTTTGGCCGGGATAATGCTCGAGCTCGGGGGAGCGGTGTCGTATGGACTGGGCAGACAGACAGCGGCGGAGCTGTTGAGGTCGGGAAAAGCGTATCAGAAAATGCGCGAGATGATAGAGGCTCAGGGGGGAGATCCAGAGGTCAGACCTGAGGAAATAGAGATCGGTGAGAAAAAGGAGGTGATACCGTCTCCGTCTTCCGGTTACGTCACCCAAATTTACAATCAGCGCGTGAACGACATAGCACGTGCAGCAGGTGCTCCTTGGGATAAGGGGGCTGGGCTCAGGATACTTCTCAAAGAAGGGCGAAAAGTGGAAAAAGGGGAGCCTCTTCTCGAGATTTACGCCGAGCATGAGACGAAACTCGATGAGGCGATAAACCTAGCAAAACAAAATCCCCCGGTGAAGATAGAGGGAATGTTGCTCGAGAAGTTTACGGGAAGCCCTCGAGTCAATTATCTGTGACCCGCGGTTTTACAAAATAAAAACTGCACCCGCGAAGACCGTTGACCAGTGTTTTTCTTTAACGAGAGCAGTCTGGGTTATGTTGGTGGTTCGCACGATCTTGCCGGAGATCTTCCACGCTTGTTTCCTCTCTATCCAGCTTTTCTCTGGATCGAACGGTAAACCCAAAGCGCTTGCGAGCATGGAGGCTGCCAGGTCTTCCGCATAATCTCCGGCCTCCTTTGCGGTCTGACCGTAAGCGTGGTGTTCGCTGATGTACCCGTATGTTTTCCTGTCTGCGGGAAGTGCACAACCTATGCTCGCGGATATGAGTCTCCGCCTCTCGTTGCTCGAACATTTAGCGAAGACACCGAATAGGATCTGGCCATCGCGGAGATATTTTACGCCTCTCTTCCACGAGATCAGTTTGCACTGTGGAGGAATTATACTCGAAACCGAGACGAGGTTGTACTTTGCTATGCCCGCATCTTCCAAGGCGTACTCGAAAGATCTCAGTTGTTCCTTGTGATGCCCAACCCCTCGTGTGAGGAACATGTATCTCGGGACTAGGTTCATCTAACTGCCTTCATCCCAGTTGTTTCTCGGTAATTTAATTTTTTCGCTTCATCTTTTGAGGGTCACTTACTCTTCGTCCAGTCCTTCTCCCTCAGAAGGTCCTTTTGGTGGTGGTGTTTCCTTCTTCGAAGCTGAGATCACGTCGTCAATTCGGAGGATCATTATGGCGGCCTCGCTGGCAGACTTAATGGCCTGGGATTTTACCCTAAGGGGTTCAACGACACCTTCTTTCATCATGTCCGAGATCTTTCCGGTGAAGACGTTGATTCCAAAGTATTTTCCGTCTTGTTTTTCGTGCTTAGCTCTGAGATCCACGAGTATGTCTATGCTGTCCAGACCAGCGTTTTCAGCCAACGTCCTGGGGATGGATTCGACCGCGTTCGCAAAGGCATTTATCGCCAGGGCCTCTCTACCTCCCACAGTTTCGCTGTATTCTCGCAACCGTTTGGAGAGTTCGATTTCAGGTGCACCTCCACCGACCACGATTTTTCCATCCTCTATGGCGGCTCCGATGACGGAGATGGCGTCATGGATCGCCCGCTCCACCTCGTCGACCACGTGTTCGGTACCACCACGGATCAAGATCCCTACTGCCTTTGGATTCTTGCATTCCTTCACTAACGTCAGTTTGTCCTCTCCGATCTTGTGTTCCTCGACCAAGCCCGCCTCTCCGAGGTCATCCGAGGTGAGATCTTCCAAGTTGGTGACGATCCTTCCTCCCGTAGCACGTGCGAGTTTTTCCATGTCGGATTTCTTCGCGCGCCTGACCGCGTATATTCCGGCCTTCGCCAAGTAATGCTGAGCCAAGTCGTCTATTCCTTTCTGGCAGATGACCACGTTTGCGCCCGTCTTGGCCACGCGCTCTACCATCCCCTTCAGTATGCTTTCCTCTTCGTCTAGAAAGGCGCGTAGCTGATCTGGACTTGTAACTCTGATCTCTGCGTCGGTTTCGGTTTTCTTTATCTCCAGAGCGCAATCCAGCAGGGCTATCTTTGCATTTTTCACACGTTTTGGCATCCCGGGGTGAACACGTTCCTTGTCCAATATCACTCCCTGTATCAGCATGGAGTCATCAGTGCTCTCCCCTGGTTTTTTCTCTATTCCTATATGATCGATATCGACGACATAACCACCATCCGTCTTTTCCGCGATCTGCTTTACAGCCTTGACGGCGAGGTCGGAAAGTATATCCTTCGAACCCTCTGCTTTCTTTCCGGTCATGGCCGTGATGGCTATTTTCTTCAGGGCTGCATCGTCGTCTATTTTTACTGGTTCTGCGATTTTTTTCAAAAGTTCTTGAGCTTTTTCTGCGGCCAGTCGGTAACCGCTAGCGATCACGGTGGGATGTATGCTTTGGTCTAAAAGACGCTCCGCCTCGTGCAGAAGCTCTCCCGCCATCACGACGGCAGTGGTCGTCCCATCACCGACTTCGTCATCTTGGGTCTTTGCGACCTCGACCAGCATCTTCGCGGCCGGATGCTCCACCTCCATCTCCTTGAGGATGGTCACACCGTCGTTTGTGATCACGACGTCGCCCAAGCTGTCCACCAGCATTTTGTCCATGCCACGTGGACCGAGTGTGGTGCGGACGGCCTCGCTTATCACACGGGCAGCTAGGATGTTCATGCGCTGTGCGTCCCGACCAACCAGCCTTCTCGTCCCCTCCGGAAGTATCAACACTTGTTTACCTGCTAGTGCACTCATAATAATCCCTTACCAGATATGGGAATTGTGTAGATTTTGTATTTAACTCTTACGGGTGGACAGTTTTCTCAAGGTATCGTCTAGGTTTGTTTTCCAGTTTGGACTGATTTATTCCAAAAATATCGGACGGGAGCTGGGACGCTTGTGGCATTTCGCTTCGGTCATCCAGACATAACATCAAGTTCAAAAAATTCTGCAAAATTTTTTCCCAAAATCTCGCCCGGCAAAACTTTTATGGGGGAGAACAAGTGGAACCAAATTTGGTGGCTCGATTTGGAGGCAAATATTATGGACATGAAGAAAAGACAAGTCGGAAATAAGCTCTGGATGAACGGGTTTTTAGGATTTTTGGGGTTTCTTGGATTCGAAGCTTTCAAATTACATGACCCGTGGCATCTATTTTACTTCAGTTTCTTCGCGTTTTTCGCTTATTTCAAATATCTAAAAGATGAACTCAAATATCTGGCCCTGCTTAGCATATTTGGGCTGATTGTGGGAATACTTGGAATCACGGGATTAATCGAAGTTTGACACTCCCCGCGAATAAATTCGGGGGATTCTTGGAAGCGAACCTCTGAGGGGCGTACCACCGCCCCGTTAATGACCCCTGCGGGGAGTTTTCTTCCCCGAACGAGCCCTATCGTGTTGTTGGTCCGCGAACACCCTGCCTAGGATGCTGTGTGCCGAGACCCACTCCCGATCGAAACTAGGGGATTTTTCGCCGATGGTTTTGTAGTACCAACAAGTTAACGGCCCATCCCGCACGCCTAAATACTACTGTCACATAAGTTGTTACACCGAGAAAATACAGGATTGGATGAAAATGGTCCAGACCTCTAAGAAGAACTCTCTAGGAATCGTTCTAAAATTGCTGATCGTGGTCTTTGCAGTGCTGGTCATCGCCGCTGTGCCGCTGGGGGTCCGTGCCTATTCCACTCCGGTTCAGGAGGAGAGCACCTCAGTTTTGTGCAGTTACCAGCACAGGGGAAACTACAGTTATGTCGCTCACTTGAAACCGAATCAGTTTTACGATAACAAGCAAGTCCTGTATCCTGGAAGTGGAGCACTCTATACAAATTTGGTAGAAAATTTGGATGTCACCTTCACCTACACTTTTGTCTCTACCCAAACATCGGACTTGGTTGTGGACTATGTCCTCACCACAGAGCTAGAAATGCCAGATAAATGGTCGAAGAGCTTTCAGACCGGGATTGAGAATTCCATAGTTTTGACTGGGGAGACCGCAGGGTTTTCTGTGGAGATCCCCATCGATGTCGAATGGATTGAGAACATAAAAAACACCTTGGAGGCGGAGACCGGGACCTCGTCCTCCACCTATAATTTCAGGATAACACCCCGCATCCATGTCCTCAGCGAGAATTCCGTGGGTACCATCGATGAGTACTTCATCCCGGAGCTGGTACTCGAGTTCACATCTGGATCGGCTGAGGGAAACAAGATAACCATAAGTGGTTTGGATAATTCAGCGTCGGGTTCTATAACGGAAACTTACACGACTTTTCACCCAGAGGTTTTAAACGACAGAAACCTCTTTGTTGCAGTATCTGCGGTGGGGCTGATCGGTTTGCTATTCACATCTTTTGTCTTCACGAGGACAAGGCCGAAACCTCCTGAAAAATTGATCAAGCAGCTGACCTCACCGTTCGAGGGAGCCATCATCGATTCGAGCACTGAACCGCCTCGGGAGGGAATGATCACAGTTGGAATGAAATCTCTTCAGGATCTCGTCTACGTCGGGGAGGGTTTGGGAAAACCCGTCCTTCATTTCGAGAAACCTGGGGAGAAAAATGTCCACATCTTCTATGTCATTGACGGCACGACCAAGTATGAATACATCTTTGAGGCGCACAGAAAGCCCAAAAAATAGAACGGCATGCCTGATGCTCGGTTTTTGACCCAAGGAACTATATTAAGGAACTATGTTTCTGAACGAAGTTTCTTACCCGTTTAAAAAACTCCCTGTCTTCGGATACGTTGGATACGCGATCGAGGAGGTTCAAAAAGGCGGTAAAATGTCAAAAGCGCTTCTGGGAGTATCAGTCGCTCCAAGGCGCCTGGAGGAGGTTTCCATGCTTGATTGGCGTGTTCACATTCTTTCAGCCTTTGGGGTGATATCCTCGAAAGTCTCTCACTCGGCCACAAGATCGTCAATCTGGTGAGGGGGAGAGCCAGATGAAAAAAGCTTTGATAGTAAGCCCACACCCCGACGATGAAACCCTCGCTATGGGCGGGACGATCTTGAAGCTCAAAAAAAATAACTGGGAAGTTCACCTGCTCGAACTCAGCTTCGGGGAGAAGGCATTTTTAAATGGGTACAGCGAGGAGGCCATAAAGGAAATAAGAAAACGGGAAATTATCTCTGCCTGCAGGGAGTATGGGGTCGACAACCTCATTTTTGGGGGATTGCCGGACACAAAAATAAATTTCGAAAACACGTACTCACTGGTAAAGAAGGTGATCGAGGAGATCAAGCCGGATCGCATCTATATCCCGAGTAACCCTGAGGTCCATCAAGATCATCTCCTGAGTGCCCACGGCGCCAAACTTGCCGCGTTGCAACAGGGCGTAAAGGAAATTTTTTCGTATGAACCGATCACCCTTCTCGAGGAATGTAATTATTATGAGGATATCTCCCAGTTCTTGGAAAGGAAGCTCGAGATCAGCAAGATCTTCAAGAGTCAGATGGAAAAATACTATCTCGATGAGAACTGGATAAAGGCCAGAGCTATCTGCAGAGGACGGGAAATAAAGAAAAAAGCCGCGGAAGGATTCAGGGTCATCAAAATGGTAAGTTAGGTGGTGGTCACCCGTGAACCTACCACCTCCGGAACCTATCGCGGACTTGGACGAACTCTCCCGTCAAGTCTATCGACATTTTCAGAGAAATCGGGGTAAAGTCGATTTGGAGAAAAGACAAAAATTATCGGAATATATCAGGAAGTTTCATCTTGAGTGTGGGACCCTTTCTCCCGCGGTGGAAAAGGCGTTGAAAATTTTCGGAGATGGGGAAGATTATGTGTTTCTTTGGTCTGCTCACCAACCGAACCTTTTTCCATACGTCGGGGTAGTGAGAAAAATCGTGCTGATGGAAGCCGTCAAGCGAGTGATCAATGAACAATTTGGCAAGAAAGTTGTGTGCCTGTTTGCGATCGCGGATAACGTGTTTCCCGATAAGTGGGTTCTCAGGGCCAGCCTGCCCAGAATCGATGCTGCCGAAGGGAAAACCGTTTTGCGCATGCCAGCTGAGGAAAAAAATCAGTTTGTCATAGATGGGTATATCTCTCATCCCTACAGGATCAGCACCATCGAAAAGCCAGACGAATCCGTGTTCGAAAAATGGAACGAGACGTTGGAGAGATGGCTGGCTGATTCGATCGAGATGAATTTCAAGGTCCTCAGAAAGGTGGGGTTCCGCAGGTTTTGGATGGTCAAGAAAACAGGTCGGGATAGATTTCAGAAGATTTTCGACGAATTGAAAAATCTCATGGAAGAATGCTGGAGGAGATGTAAAAACTTCTCGGACTTCAATGCTTTTTTCCTCTCAAAACTGGTGAACGAACACTGGGGATACGACACGCTTTTTGCCAGGCTCTCCGAGTTCAACCCACTGATGAAGGAAAAGTGTGTGGAATTCTTATCGGACGGAGAACGATGCAATGGGATGTTCAGACATGTTGACAGCAGGGAACTTGGTCAGATCTGGGTCGCACCGGTATGGTATCACTGCGAATGCGGCGGGAAGGTTCCTCTGTATCTGAAAGAAAAAAAGAACGAGACGTTGAAGGGCGAATGTACGAATTGTGGAAGACGGTTCAGTTTCTCCATTCCAGAGATGCTGACCAAAAAAGATCTTCTCGAAAAGACCAGTTTTAGGGCTCCAGCGCTGATCTACGCTTTCAGTTCGGTGTTCAATCCGAACATGTACGTTGGCGGTACTGGTGGGTGGGGAAATTATTACGGTACCATATTCTCGTTTTCCAGCGAGAAAAATTTCGACTTGCATCCGATAGCCGTCTGGAACCCCGTCGACAGATATGTGGGGGTCGGTCAGCTGAATGCGGCCCTCTACGCAGAAATACGAGCGTTTGCCAAGGAAACCAAAAAGCGGAACTTGATCTTTAGCTCAAAGTTCTCGATACTGGATTATCTGCTGAACATGGGCTTTAGCGAGGTTTCCGAGCAGATGCTGTCTCACCTCCTCTCGAAAAGGAACTTGAGAGAAGAAGTCCATATGAAGACAATTCTCGACGATATTTTTTCTGACGATGTGAATTTCAAGGAAATTAAGGAGCGGGTGCATTAACTTGAATTTTCTCATCCTTTTGCTTCCGTTCTCGGGTTTTATCATAGATGTGGCTACCCTCATAGGTTACGGGATATACACAGTTTACAAAAGATTTCCTTTTCTTTTGCACGTCGCCGCGGCATCCCTTTTTGCGGGGTTCGGGATTTTTTTGTTCGCATGTTTTCCCGTCGGCTCTGTATCTACCAAATTTGTATTACTGGGAGTCATGGGTGTGGGGCTTTCTCTGCTGGTCACAGGCCTGAAGAATTTCTTCGACGACGGCTGGAATTTTTCGATGACGGATGGGGGAACCAATAAGCTGGGAGTCACCATCATCATTCCGGCATTCAACGAGGAGAAGACCATCGCCGAGTGCATCGAATCTGCCTTCGACCAGACGCTTCCGCCGGAGAAGGTCATCGTCGTCGATGATGGCAGCACGGACAGGACTGGGGAAATAGTGCGGTCGCTGCAGAAAAAGTACCCGAATCTCCACTACATCAGAAAACCGAAACAGCAGGGAAAAGGTCGCAACGTGAGCGAGACGGTGATGACTGAGGACATATCTCCGGTATTCGTGGTCCTAGATGCAGATGTCCCCATAACGAGGGATTACCTGGAGAAGGTCGTCGAGGAATTTAAGAATGAGAACACGGTGATCGTCACAGGGGCTTCGGATCCTCAGAGACCACTGTTTTTCGAGGGCAAGATATCGACCAATGGAAAATATTTTTTATTCAATCTCTTCGGGTTCAGGAAAAAGGCCCAGGACATCAGGAACTCCGTCAGCGTGATATGCGGGGACAGCGCAGCCTACAGGACGGATTACATCCGGAGCATTGGGGGTTTTCCCTCGGGCACGCTGACTGAGGACGTCGACGTCACCTGGCAGGCGCTGGAGGACGGCAAACGCGTGAAGTGTCGGATGGATGCAAACGCTCGGCCTTATGATGTCTACAACATTTCCGGACATTGGAGGCAGGTCAACCGATGGTACAAAGGAAATACTCAGTGCATGTTCAAGCATGGGAGGAGAATATTCAAGTCCAAGAGGTTAGCGTTCACGACAATCCTCCCGATGTGGTTGGATAGCATATTTTATGTTCCGTTCTACATCTTCTCCCCGCTCATATTTTTGTGGTCTCCCTTCACGGCGATGGGATTCCTGTTGCTCGATTTTCTTCTGCTGGTCATCTTCAGCGCGTTGGTCGACAGAAGCGGATTAACTCATCTGTTTGAGGTTTACTTCGCGCGGTTCATATGGAGCACGGCGTGGCTTTCCGCATCGATCGTCACGACGGTCGATTACCTCAGGGGGAAGGGAAAGAACTGGGTCGGAAAGTGGAGCAGGCCGAAACGAAAGGGATTTGACATCCTCGCTCCCGTGGTCATATTCGGCGCGTTGGGGTGGTTCCTGGCCAATTCATATTTTGTGTTGGTGTTCATAAACCAGAGTGGGTGGTATCCGTGGATACTCCTTCCCCTTCTCCTGTTTGTACCTTCCGCGATTAATCTGGTTTACCAGTTTTTCAGATACGGGGTTTTCAAGAGGACAGTTTTGGACATACTGTGGGACACCGACGGTCGGGTGAGGGTTAACCCTATATTGACTCAAGAGTAAGGTGGTAAAAACTGGTGGTGTCGTGAAAAAAAGGACTTGTTCCGGGCCGGAAACCACGGCCGCCAAGCTGATCAAGGTCTCCAAGCCGTTCTTTCCCCCCAAGGACATCGAGAAAATAAAGGAGGAGATCGGGGCGACCCTAGCTACTGGCG
>QMWE01000012.1 GCA_003661465.1 Hadesarchaea archaeon | reverse complement strand
TCGCGGGTCGGATGCCTTTTTGTTGAACATTTTTGCTTTAAGATTCTTCATCTTTTTTACCTCCAATGTAACTTTTTAATGCAATGGCGTATAACGCCCAGACATCTGCGGCGGCTTCAAGTTCCTGGAAAACTTTATGTGGCCAGCCTTGTCTTTTTGTCCCGCTCGAAATCCACCTCACTCAGCTCGCCGATCCATTTTTCAATATCAGCAGCCCTGATCTCGATTTTTCTCCACCTTGTCGAGATAACAATTTTTCGTTCTTGATTGAGCCACACATTCCCAGACATCGGACACTGGTGAGAAACTGGAGCGGAGGGATTATTAATCTTTTCAAATGTGTAAACGGATTAACTTATGGAGCTGCTAAAGAAGACGATGAATGGCCAAATTTGAAGTGGTTGGAAGCTGGTGAGGAAATCCAAGGAAAATATAATCCTGCAAAGCAAGTTTATCGGCATGGCTTTATGTCTCCGGCAAGTAGGTTATGAGGTAGCTGAATGACAAAAAAACTAGGCTCGCAAGTTCTTGTGACAGGCGTAGCAGGATTTATCGGAAGCCATCTGGCAGAGAGACTGAGGTCAATGGGTCTGGGGGTAACAGGAATAGACAACTTCTCAAACGGATACGAAGAGAACCTCACCGCCCTGAAAGAAGACATGGACTTCAAGTTGATACGTGGAGACATCTTGAATCCGAATGACCTCTCAAAAGCGTGCGAAGGAGTCGATTCTATTTTTCATATGGCTGCCCAGTCAAGCGTGGCCAGATCTACTGAAGATCCAATTCACGACTTTGAACTCAACACGATCGGCATGCTCAACGTGCTCGAATGTGCGAGAAAGGCAGACATCGAAACCATCCTCTTCGCCAGCTCCTCAACCGTATATGGAGAGGCCCCTGTTCCGACCCCGGAAGAGCACCCACTCCGTCCGATTTCGAACTACGGAGCGTCGAAAGCCGCGGCTGAAGCGTACTGTCACTCATACAGTTCCCTATACGGGCTCCGAACAGCCTCCCTCAGATATTACAACATCTACGGGCCCCGTTCGCGCAAGGGGGTGATGTTCGACCTCCTCCAAAAACTCCGGAAGGACTGCCACAGGCTTGAGGTGCTGGGCACCGGAGAGCAGAAAAAGGACTACCTTTACGTGGAAGATGTGATAGACGCCACGCTTCTGGTGAGCTCCAGTGGGAAGCTGAAGGGGGAAGCCTACAACATCGGGTCTGGAGAAAGTCATACGGTAAAGGAGCTAGTCGACCATATCCTGAGAAATCTGGGGCTGAACAGTACGAAGGTGATCTTCAGAGGAGGTGTTTCTTGGGCTGGGGATGTCCAGAACACGCTGCCCGACACCACAAAGATTAGAAAGCTTGGATTTGCCCCAAAAACCGGGTTTAAGGAGGGAACGAGTATATTCGTCAAGTGGTACCAATCGGAATATGGAAAGATATCTGGAAGATGATCGCACATCACATCATTTCCAGCAGGCGCGAAAATGCTCTTTTGAAATCCTTGATGCTCTTTTCCTTTGTGTACCGACTTGCCAGATCCATACATCTTTTGATCAATTTTGTCTTTCCGCTCATCTCATGAACCTCCCTTATCTTATTTGCAATTGACTCTGGGTCGTTTTTTCTCAGCACCAGTCTTTTCAGGTTTCCGTGAAAGAGCTCACTTTGACCAACCCCCTCCGAGATCACCGGAAGCAGCCCCGCATACATGGCTTCCCACACGGAGGAAGGACACGGATCGAAATCGGCGGGATGCGCGTAAATCGAACATTTTTCGAAATACGGTCTCAGAATCGGGACCCTGCCCTCAACATGTACGTTCGCCATCTTGGAGCGTATCTTCTTGTAACAATCACCCACTAGAAAGAGTTCAAAATCCGGAAGGTGCCTCATTGCCCCCACCAGGCGGTCAAATCCCTTTTCCTTCACCTCGTTCCCGACGAACAATATTCTTCTGTTAAACCCAGATCTTTTTCGCCTGAACTTGTTCACGAGGAAGGGCCTCACGACAAGGGCCGGCTCGTCCACGTACTTTCCGATATCTTTTCTTATTCGCTCGGAAACCGCGATAAACCCGTCGACCGAGCCGAGATATCTCCAGTAATAAATCCTCCTGAGAACGCCGAGCTTTTTTCCCCAGAAACTCGTGTCGGCTATTATGCAGACGACCCTGCACTCGGGATGTTCCCTTTTGTAACTTCTGGCAAACGGCGCACAGTAGAGGGATTCCAATAGCAACACATCGGATCCCTCGATCTTCCGGCGATCGAATCGGCCCACCCCCATCGGAGTTTCCACGACCTTGGCTCCAACGGACCTCGCCCAGGCGAGATGTGCCGGATGGGGGCTGATACCGCTTGCTGGATACATGAAAGCCACGTTCAGGAATATCGCCCATAAGTGAATACGGGACACAACGATAAAAATTAAACAAGCGCTCCCCTTTCGCCCACGAAACGCATGTAATGGGAGAGGAAGTCGAATACGAGGTCTTTGGGGGTGACCTTCCCGATCAGAGTTTTCGTGTGATTATACGATGGAAACACACATCCAAGCCATTTTGGAACAATAAGCGGAAACTTCTTTTCGGTATTTTCAAACCACCGGCCGACCAGCGCCCCCGGAGATCCGCGGGAAAAAGCATTCAGGATGCTCTTCCCCACCAAGCCGGGACGTTCCAGATTTATGGCCAAGAGAAATGCGTAAATTGACTCAGCGGTTCCATACCTCTCGGCTACCCCCCTGAGAAGATCCCAGGAAAAGTTCGGAGTCGAGAGCAGAGTTATCCCGTTCTGAACCTCGGGCCTAGAGATGGTCATGTGCTGGTAGAACGCGTGGGTGGCGATGAGATAAAATGAGTCCTCTGGAGCCGGCAAGAAGGCTTTTGTTTTTCCCACCTCCGCCACGATCTTTCTAGCGGCGATCTCCACCCCATCCCCCACGATCGTCCGGTTCCACTCCGCGGTAGGATGGATATCAACCGATAAATGAGAGATGTGCTCTCCTTCACAGATGATCTTCCATGGGTTGAGAAGCCTGCCAGCCCTGTACGGCCTGAATCCCGCTTTTTTGAGGAGCTCGATGGCCAATTTTTCATCCGACAGCTTTGGGATCAAAACGTCCACATCCCTCATGTGGAAAGGATTCAGCAACATCTTGATAAAGACATGGTCAATGCCATTCTCCTGAAAAATTTTGTTCACCAAAGAAAAGGTCCTGAACCAAACTCGATAATCGATGTTTTTCATGGTTTTCCCCCGACACCAACTGTCACTGAGTCTGTGACCTAACCTCCTTGACCACCATTTTAATTTTTTTGGTGAATTCTTTTTCCGAAAAATTTTCGGCTATTTTGACGCAAACTTTGGGGTTGAACTCGTATTTCTCAAAATTTTTTATCGCGCGAGCAAGATTAGCAACATACGGTTTTTTTATCAGCAGGCCGGTTTTGTTTGGGATGATTATCTCCCTGAATCCGCCCTCATCCACGGCAACACATGGTTTTCCACTTGCCATAGCCTCCACAGCCACCAGCCCGAAGTCCTCATCTACCGGGGTCTGAATGACACCCTTGCAGTGGGCATAAAGTTCTCTCAATTCCTCATCGGTGACATTTTTTAGCCACTCAACATTAGAAAGACGTCTAATCCAATTCACCATCTTTTTTGTATACTCATCTTCCTCCTTTCCACCTCCCACCACTATCAATTTTTCTCCGGAGAGTTTTTCAAAAACTTTGAGCTGTATCTCCAACCTTTTTTCCGGCTTTATTCTCTGAACAGAAAGCCAGTAATCTTCAGAACCCTTCGAGGTGAACTTTTTGACGTTTACCGGAGGATAGACCACCGAGGATTCCCTCCGGTAAAATCTCTTAATCCGTTCCTTCACACTTTTGGAATTCGCAAGTATATTTCTAACTTTGCCCACAGATCTTTGATCAATGGGAGTCCAAAATTTGGCCCAGCCCTCGAAGATGGGTCCCCAAATCGGGCCCAGTCTCCGTCTTATCGTGGGCCTCAGATCGTAGAGGGCTCTATTTGGAGTATGGCAGTACCATATATTATGCAGATTTTGTTTCGATGCGAAGTGGGCCCACTCCCCCGAGAGAAAAAGAAGGTCATAATCCCTGACCTCATCGAGCGTTGAAAATTTTGTCGCGTCGAGCATATTGGCCAGAAGATGCCAGCGGGGGGAAGGGAGCTCAGGCAGAGGATTTATTCCTACGATATTGAAGCTGCTCAATTCAGGGAAGGTCTCAGTCGGAGAGTATTTCCCCGTGTATATATCGGCACGAAAAATTTTCGCCAAAACCAGGACTACGCGGGATGCTCCACCAAAGTCCGTCAATCTGTCATGCGCTATCGCTACTCTCACATTACCACCGTAATTTACATCACCATATATTATGAAAACTTACTCAAAAAACGCGACATATGGGGGAAATCAACTTTCCTTTTAGGGTGTTCTGAAGAAAATACCTGTGGGATGCAAATGTTCTTTGTTTACATGTACGATAGAACATCTTTTAGAATCCATGTCCAGAAATTCACTTGCGGGATGACATGAAAAACGGTCCCTTAAATATCTGTATGGTTGATGAAGAATTCCTACGGTACGGGGGACGCCAAAAGCATATTTATCACCTTTCTAGAGAACTCCTGAACCGCGGACACCACGTCACCATTTTTTCACCAAATGGAAGTTATAGATGGCCCGATGTGAAAGTCAAGACCTTCAAAGAATTGAAGATCCCAAACATCATAGACTCGAAGATTATTCCGGGGTACCGAACCGCCGTAAAAGATTACGACATAGTTCATTCTCACGATACGCTTTTCTCGGCGTTTCTGGTCAAACACGCAAAACACTTTTTTGTGACCACCCACGGACTTCGTTGCTCGCTTAACTGTGGATACAGCTACGTGGGGAAACTATTCCACAAGGTAATAACGGATCGGAACCTAAAAGCAGCTAATGAAAAAGGATCGATCTTCTGTGTTTCCGATTACGACCTATATCTCTGCAGGAAATTGGGGTTGAAAAATTCGATCTACATCCCTAACGGAGTTGATATCCAAGCCATCAAATCTGCAAACGGTAACTCTTTCAGAAAAAAATATCACATCGATGGGGAAATGATCTTGGAAGTTGGCAGACTGTCTCCGGTCAAGGGGCAGCTCAGATTCTCACGTGATTGTGGAAAATTGATCAAAAGAGAAATAAACGCACATTTTGTCTTCATCGGTGCAAGAGATGATGAAGACTACGTCAGAAAGTTAAAAAATGAAGCAAGAAGAATTGGAATAAAAGCTCTCGTCTTGCCCGATCTACCAGACAAGGAAGTTTATCAAGCATACAAAGCCTGCGATGTTTTTGTGCTCCCATCGGAATTCGAAGGACAGCCCATATCGATCCTCGAGGCCTTCGCTGCGGGAAAGCCTGTGGTGGCGACCGACGTTGGAGGTATAAGAAAATGTGTGGGATCTTCTGCAAGATTGGTGCCCTTCTGGAAACCGAAAAGATTTGCCCAAGAGGTGATCAATCTTTTGAAAAACGAAACCTTAAGGACGGCATTAGAGAAACGAGCTATCCAACACGTCCGAAAGTTTTCGTGGACAAAAGTGGCCGACACTGTGGAACAAAAATATCTAGAATCAGTCGACCAAAAACTCAAATGATGAGTTATGATTTAAGGATATATCGAAAATAATCAGGCGCCAAGCACTTTTTTAATTGCCCTAGAGTACCCCTCCAGATGTGGACCTGTCACTACAAAACACTCCGCGGTTTCAACAGCTTTTCTGATCATTTTCTCTTTTTCCCTGACCAATTTGAAAACCGGGACATCGAAGAGATGATAATACATGTCCAAGTACGTTTCGAGGAGATTCGGCATTTGCAAGGAGAGAGTTGAAATTGCATTCAACGCTCTATCCGCATCCACACTAATCGCTTTTTCCTCACCGTATCCCCCTATTACAAATATCTTTCCGATGTCACACTTTTCGACGATGTACTTTCTCGGTATTTTTAAAAATCTTGTTATGTCTTTTTTGAGATATCTCTCCACAAACGTGGTAAGCAACCGGTTTTTCAATATTTTCTCTTTGAGGTCTTGTCCCCCAACCCTACCCCTCAGCGTCCTAGGAGATACTCTAACCTCCTTGGGATAAGCGTATATCCTTCGTCCTCCCAGTATCAAAAAATCGTCACCTAAAAACTTGAAATCTCTGCCATCTAAGAGTGACAGAACCGTCGATGATTTGCCAGTGTCTTGCATTCCAGCTATGAGAACGCCCTCGCCCCCGTAGCTCAATCCTCCACAATGGATAAATGTGTATCCCTTTTGGATAAGCTTCACAGATAGGATCGCAAAGACCAAGTTTTGCCAACTTTCTCCCGTGCAAAATCGTCTCAATGAATTTGTACATTCAACCTTAGTACGTCCGAACAATTTTTCCACAGACAGTTTTGCATTCATGAAATCGTAATCGATGAGTAATTTATCTCCATCCCGCCAAAAATAATAGTTTCCCTTCAGTATCCTGTTGTCCACAGGCCTCCGAAAATTCAATTTTTTGCGGGAGAGTATCGTCAGATCCGGCGTACCACGGAATGAATCTAGGAAATATTCAGGGATCGGAACGGTTACATTTGTCCTAACTTTAAGTATCCCGTGAATCGAATACTTCATCTTTTCCCCTTTTTTTGTTGTACGACAGTTGATTTAAATTCAAGTTTCTCAAGGATTATATCGACTAAAACGGTGGCAAACATGAAAAACAGGCCTAGGGGATTACGCTTCATAAAGCTCGTAGCTTTTGATTTTGATGGTGTATTCACGGATAACCGGGTATACGTCGACCAGGAAGGTAGGGAAATGATCCGTTGCTGGAGATCGGATGGTGTCGGATTGGCCAAGTTAAGAGAAATTGGTGTCAAGAGCATCGTGATAACCAGCGAAACGAACCCAGTTGTAAAAAAACGGTGCGCCAAGTTGAAGATAAACTGCATAACTGGTTGTAAAGACAAACTATCAGCTCTGAAAAAGATAATACGGGATGAAAATTTCTCCCCAAGAGAGGTATGTTTTGTGGGCAACGATCTTCCCGACATAGAATGTATGAGATACGTAGGATTTCCTGTAGCGGTGAAAGACAGTTTGCCCGAGGTACTGAAGGTCGCGAAATACGTCACCAGACGAGAAGGAGGCTCCGGAGCGGTAAGGGAAGTCTGCGACTTGATCCACAACGCGCAAAAAACAAGTTGACATTTATTACCAGTTTAACGCTTCCACAGGGACTATTGTATCTTCCGGTATGTCCTTTTTAGCTACTTTTCCCACCAGCACGTCTATGTACTTTGGCTTCAAGCCGGTGCCGGGACATTTCACCGTGAGGTCTTCCCTCTTGATCACCTCGCCTGCCTTTATGTCCCTGGTGCTAACCACACTCTTCATCATCTTTTTCCTGATCGGCTCCTCGATGTCCAAAATTCTCTTGACTCCATCACCCAACGCCTTCTCCAGCTTTCGGATGTTTATCACAAGCTCTGTCAGACCTCTCGGTTCCAGAGAGGCAGCGTGATCCGGACCCATCATAGTACGATCCAAGGTAAAGTGGCGTTCTATCATGCATGCCCCCACCAATCTAGCGCCCAAGGAAACAGCAAACCCGGACTTCTCATGGCCCGAGTATCCAACCGGAACATCGTATCTCTCTTTGAGTTTTTGAATCATGCGTAGGTTTGCAAGATGATTATCGAAGGGATAGGCAGAAACACAGTGAAGTAAAACAAAATCGTTTCCGTTTTTTCGAATGATCTCAACAGCTTCGTCAAGTTCGTCCCAAGTGCACATCCCTGTGGAAAGTATGACCGGCTTTCCCTTTTTGCAGATGTAATCGATCAACGGGAGATTAGTGACGTCAAATGAAGCTATTTTGAAACAGGGAATGCCAAGCTCATCCAAAAAGTCAACACTCTTGAAATCAAACGGAGTCGCATAAAAGTCCACTCCAAGTTTTTTTGCAAAATTAAACAATCTCTGCCAGTCCTCTTTAGACAGCTCAAGTTTTTCACGGTGTTTTCCGTAGGTTGGGCCGAACGAGTCGTACTTTTGATAGGGGGTATTTTTGAGTTCCTTCGTCATCAAACAGTCTATGTCTCGTTTCTGGAGCTTTACAGCGTCGGCCCCACACTCCTCTGCTGCCTCTATCAGCTTCTTTGCTATCTCGAGCTGACCATTGTGGTTGTTTCCTATCTCCGCCACTATATAGCAAGGATGGTCATCGCCCACATATTTGCTTCCGATTTTGACCTCTTTCATCTAAACACCATCCAAGTGGAAACTTAAAAAATGTATGCATAAAATGAGCATGAGCAAAATTCTTATTCTCTAGAGATGGGTATGTTTTTGAGGGTAGTGAATTGTCAAAACGAGACGGGGATGGACTAAAAAAAATATTTGGACTCGATGGAAAAGTGGCCATAGTGACCGGCGGGATGGGGCTGCTCGGCAGGGAATTTGTGAAAGCCCTGCGGGATGCCAACGCAAAAGTGGCGATATTTGATCTAAACGTGGATAAATATCCAAAGGAATTTGAGCGCATACTAAAGGATGACCGCGTGGTACCTTACAAGGTAGATGTGACATGCAAAGATCTCATAAAAAGTGCGCTCAAAAACGTGGTCAAAAGATGGGGTCCACCCCACATCTTGGTCAACGCTGCTGCCGTGGATATCCCGCCGAGTTATACCAAGGGAAATACCTCATTTGAAGAATACCCGGAAGAACTGTTCGAAAAGATCATGGATGTAAACGTGAAAGGAACGTTGCTGTGCTGTCAAGTTATCGGAGATGCCATGGCCAAAGGCGAAGGAGGAAGCATCATAAACATCTCATCGATTTATGGAGAAGTCTCCCCGGATCAGAGGATCTACATAAGAAAGGAGAAAAAAGGGACATTCATCAAACCTGCCTCCTATTGTATCAGCAAGGGAGCCATCTCAAATTTGACGCGGTACTTGGCCACATACTGGGCGAAGAAGAACATTCGGGTCAACTGTCTCATTTTCGGGGGGGTGTTCAACAATCAGGATGATGAGTTCGTCAAGAATTATTCATCCCGCGTCCCATTGGGCAGAATGGCAAAACGTGACGAGTACAATGGGGCGATCCTCTTTCTCGCCTCAAATGCTTCCTCCTATATGACCGGAGCCAATTTAGTAATAGATGGAGGTTACACAGCTTGGTGAACGTGGAGGATTTGATACATGTCCCAAAATTTCCGTAACTTCATCGATGGAAAATGGATGGATTCCACTTCTGGAGAAACATTCGACAACGTGAACCCAGCGAATAAGGATGAGATCCTGAGCACCTTTCCGAGATCGGGTCCTCAAGATGTAGACCTTGCTGTCCAAGCCGCTAGAAAGGCGTTGAAGGGGTGGTCGAAGGTAACCCCGCCCTCTAGAGGAAGAATCCTCTTCGAGGCGGGAAGGATAATGTCAGAGAAAAAAACCGAACTGGCCCGAACCCTCGTGAAAGAGGTGGGTAAGACCATGAACGAAGCGCTTGGAGAGGTAAAGGCCGCGGTGGACATGTGCTACTTCATGGCTGGGGAAGGGAGAAGACTCTACGGTGAGACAACTTACTCCGAACTGCCAAATCGGCTGGCCATGACCAAAAGGTACCCAGTTGGTGTATGCGGCATCATCACCCCGTGGAATTTTCCTCTTTCACTCATCAGCTGGAAGGTGTGTCCAGCGCTTATATGTGGCAATACCGTAGTTTTGAAACCGGCCGAAGATACTCCAGAGACCGCAAATAATTTTGTAGAGATAATGAGCGAAGCTGGCCTGCCAGGTGGTGTGTTGAATCTGGTACACGGACTGGGAGAGGAGGCCGGAGAGGCGCTCGTCAGACACGAGAACATCGACCTGATCTCGTTCACCGGTTCGAGCGAAGTCGGTAGGAAGATAGCAACATTATGCGGAGAACGCTTGACAAAGGTTTCTCTGGAACTGGGTGGAAAGAACGCGAGCATCGTAATGGAGGACTGCGATCTGGAGCTAGCCGTGGATAGTATAGTCCGCGGTGCCTTTACGGTGGCAGGACAGCGCTGCACAGCCACAAGCCGAGCGATAGTCCACGCAGCGATCTATGATGAGTTCATCGAAAAACTGGTCGAAAAAACAAAGAAATTGAGAGTTGGCCCAGGTGACGACGAATCCACCGATGTGTGCCCGATGATCAACGAAAAACAGCTCAACAGGGTCATGAAATACGTGGAAATCGGAAAGAAGGAAGGGGCAAAACTACTGCTGGGTGGTAGCAGATTGACCACTGGAGTCTACTCGAAAGGATTCTACTTTGAACCAACCATCTTCACAGAGGTCAGACCGGATATGGTGATCGCAAGGGAAGAAATCTTTGGTCCAGTACTGGTGGTCCTCAAGGTTAACTCCCTCGAGGAAGCAATAAAAGTACACAACTCCACCGAGTACGGCCTATCAGCCTCCATATTCACGAAAGATGTCGCGCGGGCCATGGGTGCCATCGACCGTATGGAAGCAGGGGTTTGTTACGTCAACGCCCCCACGTTCGGTTCAGAGGTCCACCTCCCATTCGGAGGCGTGAAGATGTCCGGAAACGGACATAGGGAAGTAGGAAAAGCTGCCCTAGATGTATTTTCGGAGTGGAAGACCATCTATGTGGACTACAGTGGGGGTGTCCAAAATGTCCAATTCCAGAAGGACTGATGCCAAGTTCTTCTTCGAAAAGTCGGATTTTGAAAAAGTAATGGATTGTAGAAAGTTGACATTGCACGAGCGTCTCGCGGTGGTCGCGGACATGGTGAGGTTGAATGCACTCACCACCATAATGAAAGCACGTTCGGGCCACATTGGGGCTTCTTTCAGCGCGGTGGAGCTCCTTACTGCTCTCTACCACCACATCATGAGGATCGACCCCTTACAGCCCAAACGAAAGGACAGGGACATATTTATCCTCTCCAAGGGGCACGCGGCGGCCGCTCTTTACGCAGTGCTGGCATCCAGAGGATTCATTCCAACTGAAAAACTGTCCACTTTCAGAAGACTCGGCGGTCTGGAAGGCCATGCAGAACTATCCGTTCCAGGTGTGGAGTCTAATACTGGGTCGCTGGGTATGGGGATATCCAAGGCAAGAGGTTTTGCCTGGGCACAGAGATTCGACGGCATGAAATCCTCCGCATTCGTCATGATCGGGGATGGAGAGTTGCAGGAAGGGCAAAACTGGGAAGCCATTCAATCCGCAGGTTTCTGGAAGCTGGACAACCTGTACTTGATCATCGACAGAAATCGGGTCCAGACGGATATGCGGGTCTCAAAAATTCTAGATGTATCTCCAATCGAATCCAAACTGAGATCGTTCGGATGGCACGTCAAGGTGATCAACGGACACGACATGAAAGAGATTCTGCGTGCCTTTAAACACCTCAAAAGAGTGAAGAAAAAGCCGAAAGCGCTGATCATCGATACGACCAAAGGAAGAGGTGTTTCGTTCATGGAACATCCAAAGGCCCTGAAGAAGGGTGGAGGATTCTACAAATGGCACGACAAACTTCCGAACAAAAAGGAATACGTCACTGCGTGGAACGAGATAATGTCTAGGATCAGCCGGAAAACAAACAAATGTAAAATTGGATTTGACCTGCCCGTATGTCCGGAACATTTCGCTGAGGAGATCCCAAAACTGGAGGGGAAATCCCTCTTGGAAATTTTTTCGGACCTACTCGTCGACATCGGGGGAAAACAGAAAAACTTAGTCGTGCTGGATGCTGACCTCGCCGAATCATGTGGTCTGAGAAAATTCCAATTTACATATCCGGAACGATTTATCGAAGTTGGCATCGCCGAACAAGACATGGTTTCTATGGCAGGGGGACTCGCCCTGGCCGGAAAGCTACCGATCGTGAACACCTATGCAGCGTTTTTGACTTCCAGGGCCAATGAGCAGATCTTCAACAACGCCTCGGAGGGTACAAAAATCATCTATGTCGGCCATCTGGCCGGGATAATCCCAGCAAAACCCGGAAAGTCACATCAGGGGATTAGGGATATCTCGCTCATGAGGGCGATACCGGACATGCTGATATGCGACCCCTGCAACGCTAAAGAGTTACGCGGGATTATGGAACTTGCCGTATTCAAAATGGACCAGAGCTTCTACATACGTCTTGAACATCCCGCGCCGAAAGTACCAGTCCAGCTGCCATCCGATTACGAGGTAAGGGTTGGCAAAGGGGTGACCATAGCTGATGGATCCGACGCAGTTGTTTTTGGATATGGACCCCTACTGCTATCCGAGGTACTCTTAGCGAGGGATTTGTTGAGAAAGGAAAACATAGACATAAAAGTGGTAAATCTTCCTTGGATGAACCCCGTAGATGAAAAATGGGTTGTAGACACGATCGGTGACATCAAACACGTATTTTGTGTTGAAAACCATTCGGAAATTGGAGGCCAATCTGAGAGCATCCTTCGTGCGTTATCCACGAAAAGTTCTAGAGATGTGGACTTTTGCATCATGGGAGTCAAGGGATATGGACGTTCAGGAGACGCTGACGAGGTGCTCAGGTATTTTGGTATAGACTCATTAAGTATGGCCGACAAGATCAGAAAGAAGGTACGGTACGCAGGTGCAACGCCATGAAAATAACCAAAGTGGAAACGCTTCACTGCTACGCCGGCTGGAGACCATGGTCTTTCATCAAGATATCCACCGATGATGGTGTTGTGGGATACAGTGAATGTACTGACTCACACGGGTCGCCCAGAGGTATAGCGGGATGCGTCAAAGATTTAGAACCTCTATTAGTGGGACAGGACCCAAGAGCGGTGGAAAAGCTGTACTGGGACATGTACAGAGCAACCCGACAGAGCCCGGGAAGCGTGATCCAAAAGGCCATAGGTGGCATCGAAAACGCATTGCTCGACATAAAGGCAAAAGCACTTGGCGTTCCCGTCTACGAATTGTTCGGAGGACCCATCCGAGATCAAGTTCGGGTGTACTGGTCGCACTGTGGAACCACTCGGGTTCGTTCTGGAAAGGTAATCGGCACACCACCGATAAGGACGCGCGAGGATGTGGTAAAACTCGGGAGGGAGGTCGTCCGCAGGGGATTCACGGCGCTGAAGACAAATATCATAATACTCAAAAAACCGCCTTACGTGCTGATGCAGGGGTTCAAAAGGGAAAGCGGGAGCACGGCCCTAAATGTCAGCCGAGAGATAATCGGAGCGTTAGAGACCTTCATCGAGGCCCTCCGCGAGGGTGTTGGAAAAAAAGTTGATATATGCCTTGACCTTAACTTCAACTTCAAAACCGAAGGAAATATCCTTATCGCAAAAGCATTGGAAAAATTTGACCTAATGTGGCTTGAACTGGACACATACACGCCCAAGGCCCTCCTAAAAGTAAAAAATTTCACCAAAACACCGATATGTTCCGGTGAGGACCTATACGGAACTCGCGATTATCGACCATTTTTCGAGCTCCACGCGATGGATATAGCAGCTGTGGACGTGATCTGGAACGGGTTTGCTCAATCCAAAAAAATCGCCGATATGGCTGAAACGTATGAGATGAACGTGGCCCCACACAACCATTACAGCCACCTGGCGACGCTTATAAGTGCACACTTCTGTGCCTCGGTTCCGAATTTGAGGATTCTGGAAGTCGATGTGGACGATGTGGACTGGAAGGATGACCTAGTGACCGATCCACCCAAGATCAAAAACGGCTACCTCTCAATACCGTCCAAACCTGGATGGGGTGCGGATCTCAACGAGGAGGTCCTCCGCGCGCACCCATGGGAGCCACATTAATACAAAAAAGGCCGATTTAATTACCTGGGGATGTGGTTGCGCAAACTCTCCACTGCGGTGCTCGGTCCAGGTGCGGTTGGTGGTTTTATAGCCGCGATGCTCTGGCGCAGCGGTATCTCGGTAACCTGCATTTCAAAAGAGGAAACCGCAAAAGTCATCTCCAAACAGGGCATCCAGATAGAAAGCGTTGCCTTTGGGAATTTTACCGCGCATCCGAGAGCCGTCGTACAACTTGACCACGAACCAGATGTCCTCTTCATAACGACAAAAGCGACGACACTGCGAGAAGCTATGAAAAAAGCGGATCCGAATCTTCTCGCAGGAGCCATTATAGTCCCCCTTCTGAACGGTCTGGAACACATGCAGATACTCCGCGCACATTACGGCAAACGTGTTGTGGCCGGAAGCATATCGATAGAGGTCTCGAGACGTGGTGTAAACAAGGTAGTCCATGGCACGCCGTTTGCACGTGTCAAGCTCGCATCAGATGGTGACGTGCCAGCAGATCGTCTGGAGGAAATCGCCAAAATGCTTTCCAACGCTGGTATCGAAGCCAAAGTGCTGAAAAGTGAAGCAGCCGTCCTCTGGGAAAAACTGGTACGACTCAACGCCATCGCATGCACCACCTCCGCCAGCGGTCATCCACTGGGTTTCGTGAAATCCGATCCTTGGTGGCGAAAACAGCTGGAAGGATGCGTCCATGAAGGCGCGGCGGTTGCAACCGCAGAAGGTGTAAAAACTGACCCCAAAACGGTAATGGCTCAAATCGATGCCCTGCCGGATACTCTGACAACATCCATGCAGCGCGATATCTCTGCAGGAAGAGAACCGGAGCTCGACGCAATAGCCGGAGCCGTGATCCGAGCTGGAGCCAGACATGGGATAGCATGCCCGACAATT
>QMWE01000011.1 GCA_003661465.1 Hadesarchaea archaeon | reverse complement strand
TCCTCGACGAAAGCTTTCCATCTGAGCCATCCGATCTCATAGTTGTCGTTTTCCGGCCATTTGACCTCGTTGAACAATTCATACGCGATGACGGTGTTTTCCCCCCTGTATCGGAGGCTCGCTTCTTCCCAGAACTCAAAAAGCCACTCGTTTTTGTAGTAAAATATGTTCTCCGTCTGTTCTCCGGTAGGTTCAGTGTGGTACGTTTCTTCTGGTGGATAACCCACGGAGTGAAAATCGAGTATCACCATCAACCCATTTTTCTTTGCCTCGACGATCGCCTTATCGACATCCTCCCATGGGGAAATATTCTCCCAAAGATAATATATCACCGGATATACAGGAACTCTTATCGTATTTGCGCCCCATCTGCGTATCTCTGCGATGTAGCTGGAAAAGTCCACACCCTTGTTTTCCAACAGGATCGGGGGCATTATCCCGACGCCCTTGAACTGGATCTTGACTCCGTCGATGTAGAAGTCATTTTCCTTCACGATCACGTGCCCCTGGTTTGATCCCTCCATGGAAAACGTTGCAAATGGCATTCTGTGCCAAGTAAACCTTATCACAAAATAAGACAGGGCGAACAAGAGGAGCACCAAAAACACCACGAATAGGACGCTCCAGACACCAGCACGAACACGTTTCATGTTTTCGCCCCCAGCGTCGGCGGCAAGTTGATCCTTAGATAGGATGCGGGATTTGAAAGTATCTCATCCTTTGATATCATCCACCTGCCTCTTTCATTCATAACTCGGTCGAATCAATAAAATCTTTACGTGAATGAGCAGTTGGTGATATCAGGATAACTCATGCTAAAATACTATCTGGAAGAAAAAAGTGTACGTAGGTTTCTAAAGCGATATGAAGCCAAGCGAGTAGCTGTTCAGCTGCCTAGTGGTCTTAGACCTAAACTCCCGGAGATCCTCAGGGTCTTCGAGGAGATGGGCGTTGAGCCAGTCATAATTGGAGAGAGCTGCTACGGGGGATGTGATCTAGGTGATGCTGAGGCTAGGCGAATGGGATGCGATGTACTGATACACTATGGGCACGCCGATATGGGTTTGAAAACGTGTCTTCCAACGCTGTACGTTGAAGCTCGCATGCCTGTCGACCCAGCAGATGCTATCGAGTCAGCACTTCCCCAGCTGGATTTCAAACGCGTCGGTCTCATCACTACAGTGCAGCACATCTCCTATCTGCATGATGTCGCGGAGTTGCTTCGTATGCATGGGTTCGAACCCTTCATCGGAAAACCAGGGCGCAGAGCCAAGTATCCAGGACAACTTTTAGGTTGCGATTTTGGATGCGCTCGTTCTGTCAGTTCGCTTGTCGAAGGGTTTCTCTACTTTGGAACAGGAGAGTTTCACCCTCTGGGAGCTGCACTTGCGACGGGAAAGAAAGTGCTGGCCGTAAATCCGGTCTCTAGTAGCTCTAAGCGAATCTCTCCTGATATCGGAGATTTTTTAAAAAGGAGAAAGGCGGTAATCAGCAGGGCAGCTGCTGGTGAGCGGTTTGGGATAATAGTGAGTACAAAGTCGGGACAAACACGCTTTAATCTTGCCACCCGATTGGTGAAGGAACTTAAACACGCTGGTCGTACGGCGTCCATACTCGTGATGAATGAGGTGAGGCCCGAAGAACTGAACGATTTTGAGTTCGATGCCCTTGTGTGTACAGCTTGTCCGCGTATACCGTTTGATGACGCTGGACGATTTGGATGTCCAGTTTTGACTCCACCAGAGACCAAGGTAATGCTCGGAAAGAGCAAATTTGAACCCTACGAGATGGATGAATTTACTGAGGAAGATTTAAGTTGAGAAAAAATCAGGTAAAAAAGGGTTGATGTAGTGGAGATAAAAACGGGAGATTTCGTGGTTCCAGGTGATTTTCTCGCGACCGCAGAGGAGTTCGTTCCGGGTGAGGGAGCATATGAGGAAAATGGTAAAATTTACTCTTCCTGCGTCGGTGTGGTGCTGGTGGACACACGGACAAAACATGTTTCCGTATTTTCCCGCGTTCCTGGTCCACCACTCCTGAAACGTGGAGATGTTGTGATTGGCCAAGTGGAGGAGGTCAGAGAGCAGTTCGCAAGCGTCTTGATAGAAGCCTTGCGTGGACGTGAAGATCGAGAGATCCCGATCCCAAACTACGGGATGGTGCATATTTCCCAGACAAGGAGTGGATACGTGAAGGACCTCAGCAGGCAGTTCAAGGCAGGAGATATAATCCGCGCAAAGGTGCTGAACGTTCGGAGAGACATCGTGCAGCTTACCACTGCGGGTGAGGACTTGGGAGTGATTGTCGCCAGATGTTCGCGATGTCGGGAGCTTCTCGAGCTTGACAAGACAAAGCTGCGATGCCCCCACTGCGGAAACATCGAGTTTAGGAAGCTGGCCAGCGACTACCGGAAAGGGACACTCTGATGACGATCACAAAACGAGTGCTGAACCTGAAAGTTATGGATGACGCGCATATGATAGACCTGATGAAAGAACTGAGCACGTTTAAGTTGGATCTTGAAGCCGAGTCCAAGCATGGATCGGTCAAGGTAGTTGCCCACGGTGATGCCGAGGAGATCAAAAAGCTGGAATTAAAAATGAAGAAGCTATTGTTTCAAAACACTAATAAAAGGAAAGCGAAAGTTAAAAAAAGGTGAATCCGTGGAGCTGGAAGTCGTTGAGAAGGGAGATGGTGGCCTTCTGATAAAGATAATCGGTGAAGGTCATACCCTGTGTAATCTCCTGCGTGCTGAGCTGTACAAGGATGAGAACGTCATATCTGCCTCGTATAACATCGAACACCCCCTCACGGAGCCCCCAAAATTGTACGTGAAGACAAAGAAAGGAAAGTCCCCAAAACGGGCCCTCGCGGATGCTGCCGATCGCGTGATTGGGGAGCTCGAAGATCTCCGCAAACAACTCCAGAAGGCCCTTAAGAAATAGTGCCGAACTTACTCTTGGTGTGCGGTTGAGAAATGTGAAATTCTGGCAGATAAAGCCAGAGATCAGGATCTTGGGTGTAGATGATGGACCTTTTGAACCTAGGTCGAGAGGGATGGTCCCACTTGTTGGAGTTGTCTTCAGGGGTGGACAATGGCTCGAGGGGGTCCTAAGAACCTATATCGAGCGAGATGGAACCGATGTGACCGAGCGTTTGGTGGACATGGTGAACAAAAGTCGTCATAGGGGACAACTTCGTGTTATACTGGTGGACGGACCGACCTTCGCCGGGTTCAACGTCCTCGATGCAAGAAAAGTCTTTCGAGAAACGGGTCTGCCGGTAATAATGGTTTCCAGGAAGCTTCCGAATATGGAAGAGATCCGCAAGGCGGTTGAACACCTCCCCAGATGGAAAGAAAGGTGGAGGATCCTCAAAAGCGCTGGAAGAATTTATCCTGTGATGACTGGAAGTTCGGGAGCACAGATATACATGCAAGTTGTGGGGATAAACAAGGCCGATGCTGAGAGCGTGGTCAAATTGACCTCGACCCGGAGCCTCGTTCCGGAACCTCTCCGTGTCGCCCATTTGATAGCCACTGCCATGGTGCGGGGGGAAAGCTACGGCAAGGCTTAAACGCACAGTTAAATCCAAGCGCGGTTTGAAGAGGACGAAAAATATCATATCTAGTTTTCTAGGACAAAACATCGTCAGAGATATTATCAAATTTTTCTTGCTTTTGGGATTTTTTTACTTCGCGATGGCAGGGGTCCTGACTCTGGCTTTCGGAACAGATTCGTTTTGGATGGCCGTGATCTCCAACAGTATGAAGCATGAGGGGGATAGCTGGCAGGAATATTTTATCGAGCAAGGATACGATCCATCCACGTTTCCCATCCAAGGAGGATTTGAACGGGGAGATCTGCTCATCATTCAGAGGGTCTCCTCCCTTTCTGAGATATCGGTTGGGGATGTGCTCATATTGGACAGGGGTCCAGGTGTAATTCCTCTCACACACCGTGTGGTGGCTATATGGGAGGAAAACGGCACGGCACGGATAACGACAAAAGGAGACGCGAACGACGGTATACTGTTAGAGGAGAGATCAATAAAACCAGAACAGATATTAGGGAAGGTGGTCTTCGTGATTCCAAAGATTGGTTATATATCTCTCTGGCTGTCGGGGCAGTGATGAAATGAGGAGACCGCTTCTTGCTGCAGATGTGGTCATTCGGCATAGAGGAGGCGTCGTGCTCGTCAAGCGAAAAAATGAACCGTACCGGGGGAGATGGGCGTTGCCGGGTGGCTTCGTGAGGTACGGTGAAAAGGTTGAGCATGCTGCTACTCGCGAGGCAAGAGAAGAGACGGGATTAAAAGTAAAACTGCGGGGATTGGTGGGAGTCTACTCCGCACCGGGACGAGATCCAAGAGGGCATGTTGTCAGTGTGTGTTTCTTGGCGCAGAGAATCGGTGGAAAGTTGAAAGCTGCTAGCGATGCCGACGAGGTAAAAATTTTTAGACAAGTGCCATGGAAAAAGTTAGCGTTTGATCATGCTCAAATTTTAAAAGATGCAGGGTTTAGGTGAACACATGCAATTTTGTCCTAAATGTGGCGGATTGATGCTCCCTAAAAAAGTAGGAAAAGATACAGTGCTGGAATGCAGTTCGTGTGGACACATCGAAAAAAGCGGGAAGATGGAGGGATACAAAGTGGTCAAAAAATCTGGTACCGATAGGGAGATCACTGTTTTGGACGAAAAACCAAAATCAGTTCTTCCAACCACGCGCGCGCGATGCCCAAGCTGTGGTCACGATACAGCGTTTTGGTGGCTGAGGCAGACGAGAGCTGGCGATGAACCATCAACACGCTTTTATCGTTGTGTGAAGTGCGGAAAGGTATGGAGGGAATATAGCTAAAGAGGCTTTGAGATGAATGAGGCTAGGATAAGAACCAAACCAGCTCGACGGAGAAAAATCTCCGAAATAAAAATAAGTGACGGTCGTGTTCGTGTAATTGGGTTGGTCGTGGACAAAAAAGAAACGGAGTTTACTTTGGACGATGGAACCGGGCATCTCACGGTGATCTTCGATGATCCAGCTGAGGTCGGGGATCTCAAAGTGGGTTCAAAGGTCAGTATTTTCGGGACTCCATTGAGCGTATCCGGATCAAATGAGTTACACGCGGAGATAATTCAGATAGTCGACGAACTGGATCTAGAACTTTATAATAAAGTTATAAACGAAGCCGAGAGACTCGAATGTGAGATCCGAGGTGAGATGAGGCATGCTCAAGGTTAAGATGGCGGAGGCAAAAATTTGGAAAACATGTGTGGGGATGGTGGTCAACCTTGTGGAAGAAGCAGCCTTCAAATTTACCTCAGAAGGGGTGAAAATGAAGGCGATGGATCCATCACATATCGCGCTCGCAGATCTAGAACTTCCGACAAAGGTGTTTGAAGAGTACAGCATCAAGCAGCCGACGGTTCTCGGAATAAATCTTCTTGAGATGAACAAGATAATGTCGAGAGGTAAGCCAGAGGATGAACTCATTATAGAGCTTGACGAAAAGCAGAACCGCCTTAGTCTCACATTCAAGGGAACTTCCACGCGGCGGCTGAATCTTCCTCTGATAGACGTTCGAGAGACTGACCTGCCGGAGCCAAGACTTCAGTTCACAGCAATGGCTGAGGTCACAGCTGGGGTGATTCACGATGGTCTAAAAGATGCAGAGTTAGTCGGAGAAAATGTAAGTTTTGAGCTGCACGAGGATGGATTGAAGATCTCAGCTGAGAGTGATAGGGGAAGCACAGAATTAAAGCTGAGGAAAGGAGATAAAGCGCTGGCAAATCTTGACGTAAAGCAGGAAGCTAGAGCCGTGTTCAATATCAAATATCTCAGTGATATCACGAAATCAGCTAGTTCGAATGATCTGATAAAGATAAATCTGGGCACGAATCTTCCAATTCAGCTTGATTTTCCGATTGCAGGGGGCGAGGGAAGGTTACGATTTTTGCTGGCACCGAGGATTGAAGGAGAATAGATCTTCTGAAAGAAACACATAAATGTTAGTTCACTAAACTTACTCTACAAAGTAGTCGATGGGGGCTGGGCTCGGCTTGTTTCCTTTGGAATATCTGGCGGTGTTAGATCCTTTCTCAGATGAGGCAAAAAGTCTAGTGAAGAGCTCTCCTCCCGTGGATGCCATGCCGCTAGAGATCATCGATCAAGCGATAAATCGTGTGAAATGGTCTACTAGAGAAATGGTCGTTCCTCAGAATTCAAAGGCTATTCGAGATGATGTCCTCTCGTTTTATTTGATGTGTCAGGGAGTAGCATCTGTTTCTTACCCATATTCACGGGAAGTTCGTCTGATAAGTGACATGACCAGAGATACGATTAGATATCGTATGTATGATCTTTTCAAGCGTGGGGGTGAGGACTTTTGTGTACGGACGGTTCAGCGTTCGATAAAATTGGTGAAACTTGACGGATCGGATCTTGACATAAAAATACCAACCGAAGACATTCGTAAATTACGTGACCAAGAAATGGAAAAAGACGGAGTAGACATAGTAGACGACCACGTCCTTCCCCAGTACATGCCAAGATATGCAGTAAGGTGGGTGGATCTCTCCCCTCTTTTGAGACACAGACGTACAGAGCTCACAAAGTTGTATCTGGTACAGGGGTGGGCCATGCTCACGTTGCGGGATCTTTGGGACTTTTACGCGAACCTGATCGGTGTTAAAACCGAAGATTACATTCAGTCCGTCTATGAACGTATGCTTGATTCAGGCTCTCCGCCGAAGAGCCTAGTCGAGATTGGAAAACGTATCTCGGCACTGCTACCGAAAGGGCCAGAATTGGGGGAAAAGTTTATCAGAGTGTCATCGAGAAGGTTACGCCCAGAATTTTTTCCTCCTTGCATTAGCAAAGCATTGAATGGGGTGGGCGCAGGACTGAGAAACTATGCGATAACTATGCTTTTGACGTCATTTTTGACATATGCGAGGATAGCCCCACCATCCACAGCTACGAGGATAGGAGACGTGGTAGATGATATCTCCGTGGTCCGTGACGAAATCGCTCCACTCATCTTCGAAGCAGCTGAGCGATGCAACCCCCCACTGTTTAGGGACCAACCACAAGAAAAAGCCAGTATTTTTTACCATATGGGATTTGGTATGACGATTGAACCCAAGATTAGTGACTCTGGAAAATCCAAGTGGTACAGGCCACCGAATTGCACAAAAATTCAGATGTCTGCACCACAGCTCTGTAACCCTGATGAGTTCTGTCGTAAGATAAAAAACCCACTCACATATTACTTCAGAAAAATATCTGAACATGCGAAGACTGGAAAAGGCGAGAAAACATGATGATGCGCGAAGCAACGCCTGAGGAGCGAAGGATATTTTACAAGGAGGAGTGGAACAAACGAGAGATACCAGACTTCATTTTACATTCACTTTCTCTCCGGGAATTTGGTTTTGACTTGGATGGGACTGGCCCGAGCCATAGGTACAACCAATTCATAACGGTGGAGCAGTTAGAGAATTTCATGCGGAATCGGGCACCTTATTCAGCTTTTGCAAGCGTTGCGCTGTACGAGCGGCCGTCTGCGCGGGAAGGGTGGCTCAAATCGGAGTTGGTCTTGGACATCGACGCAAAAGACCTGCCGATCAGGTCATGTAGTTGCCCCCCAGGAAAAGTCTGTGAACGCTGTATAGATGATGCCCGAAAAGTCGCGATGGAATTTGCAGAAACACTGTCGGGAGATCTCGATCTGCACAATATTCATTTTGTTTACTCTGGGCGCGGTTTTCACGTTAGAGTGACAGACGAATCAGTTATGGGGCTTGAGCAGAACGAACGTGGCCAGATAGTTGAGTATGTCACCGGAGGCGTCGTCCCTACAGATATAACGATGGCTCTTGGTTATTCCAAAGTTTTTCGAGAACGTGCAGCGAGAACATTCAACGCTTTAAACGAGGAAAGACTCTTGGGGATAAGAGGCCTAAGAAAGACGGTGATCCAGCGTCTTATGTGTGAAAAGGAGCGCGCGCTCAAGGCGATTCGTGATGGAAAGTTAGATGAAATTTTCAGTTTTGAGGGGATGAGTCAAAAAACTTTCTGCTCTCTACTCGGTTTTCTAGCGAGGATAAACTCCGGGTTCGCGGATGGAAAAGTCACCATCGACACCAAACGCATTCTTCGTCTGCCTTCCAGCCTCCATTCGGGAGTGAGCATGAAATGCACGCTGGTACGTGATATTGAACATTTTAAATTAGAGTCTGCTGTCCCCAAGTTTGTCCGGGAGAGGAATGATGAAAAATGACGGATTTTTCGCTTGAGGAATTATGGAAGATCTACAAGGAGGAAAAAACTTCCCGTGATCTGGTTGAGCTTCCAGAAGATTTTTACCAGACGGTCGCCAGGTACATCTCACATTTGACATCAGAGTTTGAACGAGAAGATGGACTTAAGCGGGACCTTATTCTGGAGGAACTTAAAAATATCACCTTTATGGTCCAAGAGGTTCATCTCACCCGAGTATCCAAGGTTATTCAAAGGGTACATCGTAGTAGCCTTCCGAGCGTGTTGCTTGAGCGGGAGAGATATGCATTCAGTGAGATACAGAAAAGTCTGGAAAGACTTCAAGCGGATTTGGTTTATTCCGCTGTGGCTGGAAAGCTCTCCTCCAAAGAGCCTATCGAACTCACAACCGTTTTGTTAGTCATGCTGACTCATGTTCCAGAAAAAATAATCGGTGCGGATATGAAAGAATACGGGCCGTTTCTCCGAGGTGAAATTTGCAACCTTCCCGTGGAGAATGCCGAAATGATGGTCAGGCGCAGAATGGCAAAAAAAATCTCGGTCAGGATGTCATAACGATACCCTTTTTTGGAGTTAATTACTGAAGTTTGCGGGGGAGAAGCCGTATGTTGATTCCCAAAAAAATCAGAACGTATTGCCCATCTTGCAGGAGGCATACCGAACATAGCGTTTCACAGCTGAAGAAGCGTTCTGCACGAAAGCTCAGTTGGGGGCAACGTCAATTCGCCCGGGTGACGGCGGGGTACGGAAGCCAGCCCAGATCCGAACAAAAAAAGTTCTCAAAAACGACAAAAAAAGTAGTTCTCTTGTTGAGATGTAAAGAGTGCAAGAAGGCCCATACTCACCGTGGATTCAGGAGCAAAAACGTAAAGTTTGGCGAGTGATTCTGATGGCGAGAAGACATATGTCAAGATTTCTGAAAGTCAGATGTACGGATTGTGGCAATGAGCAGCTGGTGTATAGCCATGCGAGCATGCCCGTAAAGTGCCAGGTATGTGGTAAAACGCTTGCTGTCCCGCGCGGTGGAAAAGCCGAGCTGAAGGTCACGTCGCTTGGAACACTGGAGTAAGAGGTGCCAACATGGTAAAACGTCGGTCGGAGTGGCCGTCGACAGATGAGCTGGTGATCGGCACTGTGAAAAAAGTTTTCCCGCAAGGAGCTTTTGTGGCCTTGGACGAATACGAGGGAAGGGAGGGGATGGTTCACATATCTGAGGTCGCATCTGGGTGGATCAAAAACATCAGAGACCACATCCGTGAGAACCAGAAAGTCGTTTGTAAAGTCTTGGATGTGGATCCAAAGCGAAAACAGGTCGACCTCTCCATCAGGAGGGTGAAAGACAGCGAACGTAGGTGGAAAACTGAACGACATAAGCTAGAACAGAGGGCCGAAAAAATGCTCGAGATCGCCGCTGGCAAACTTGGGAAGAATCTCGAACAGGCGTATGAAGAGGTCGGGTTTGTACTTCAGGAAAAATTTGGAGATTTATACTCTGCCCTCGAAGCTTCTGTTAGAAACAGAGAAGAAGTGGCTGAGGTTGTAGGTGAAAGTTGGGCCAGAGCTCTCAGCGATGTTTCCGCATCGGCCGTCCAACCACCATCCTACAAAGTATCTGGATTTGTGGATCTGAGCTGCCCAGCTCCAGACGGCATCGAGGTGATAAAATCAGCCATGATCAACGCTCGTGAGTCCGTGAAGAATGATAATGTGAACGTGGAGTTTTATTACGTCGGATCTCCCAAATACCGGGTAGAGGTCACCGCTGAGTCATACAAGACAGCTGAAAACAGCATGCAGCGGGTGGTCGAGATGGCGATCGCAGCCGTGAAGAAAGCCGGGGGAAAAGGAGAATTTCACAGAGGAATGAAATGAAAATGAAAAGATGTAGAACCTGCGGAATATACACTCTGAAAGAAACCTGTCCAAATTGTGGAAGGCCGACGACCTCTCCCCATCCTCCAAGATTTTCGCCGCTTGACCCATATGGTAAGTACAGGAGGATGTTGAAAAAACAGGTCTTTGGGGGACAGCTGTGAAAAAAACCGTGATAAAACTCCTGCAGAAACCTAAACTAAACAAACCAGTCTTAGTCAGCGGTCTACCGGGTATGGGTTATGTCGGTAAGCTTGCCGCAGAACATTTGCTTGAAGTACTCCGTGCAAAAAAATTTGCCGAGATAATGTCTCCTCACTTTCCCCACCACGTGGTGGTAGAGCCCGGCGGTATCCTAAGACCTCTGCGAAATGAGCTTTACTGGGCTAGGCTGGATGGGAGGGATATCATCATCTTGGCCGGAGATGTCCAGCCGGTGTCCTCCGAGGGACACTATGAGCTCGTGGATTGCATCCTAAACTTGGCAGAGAAAATGGGGGTCAAAAGAATTTTCACCTTGGGTGGATATGCCACTGGCAAGTATTCCGAGATGCAACCCAAAGTGATATGCATGGGAAATTCAAAGTTATTAAAGGAGATAAACTCCAAGGGAATCAAAGTTGAGAAAAGCGGGGGGCCGGTGATCGGAACAGCAGGACTTTTGCTCGGATTCGGTCAACTTCGTGGGATACCTGGGTTGTGTTTTCTGGGGGAGACCCACGGCATGGTCGTTGATCCGCGCGCTGCACAGGCTGTACTGGAAGTACTGGCTGAGACGCTTGGGGTCAAGTTTGACATGACGAATTTGAAGCAACGAGCGAAAATGGCAAAAGAAATACTCAGCAGGATACGGAGAGAGGCCGAGGCACGAGAAACGAGAGGACGGGAAGAGGAAAAGCCATGGTACATCGGATAGAGACGAAGCTGGTATCTGTGAGCCAGTTGTTTTTATAGTGCCGGGACCAAATCCCAACTGGTGTGGAATTGGAGTTAAGCTCTTACAACGCGGACTTTCATATCCACAGCAAATATTCTGGAGCAACCTCGTCTAGAATGGTCATCGAAACCATAGCCCACCAGGCCAAGCTTAAAGGACTCGTGTTGGTGGGGACCGGTGATATTTTTCATCCCAGATGGTTCGAGAGCGTCAAGGGAGAGCTTGTCGAGGTCGATGAAGGTACCTTCGAACATCCCCGATACGGAACCAGATTCGTGCTCACAGCAGAAGTCGAGGATAGAAACCGGGTACACCATCTCCTCATACTACCGTCGCTCAGCACCGCGGAGAGCGTGCGGGAGATCTTTGCAAAGCATTCAAGTGATATAGATGAGGATGGCAGAGCGAGGATAGAACTCGCCGCGCCGGAGATAGTGGATATTGCCGTTTCTCATGGTTGCATAGTGGGACCATGCCATGCGTTTACACCTTGGACGAGTATGTATAAGGAGTTCGATAGCACTCAAGCATGCTATGGAGACAGCGTAGGTAAGATAGGTTTTCTGGAGCTGGGGTTAAGTGCCGATACATATATGGCCGACCGGATAGCCGAACTTGCGGACCTCACATTTTTGTCGTGTTCGGACGCCCATTCTCCATGGCCGGACAAGCTGGGGCGGGAGTTCAATCGTTTTGAACTCTCGGAGCCCACGTACTCCGAGGTCATCAAGGGAATTTTGAGGAAAAACGGACGACGTATTTCCTTGAATGTGGGGTTTGATCCAAGATTGGGTAAGTACCATCGTACGGCTTGTTCGCGCTGCTTTAAACAGTTTGAACTGGAACATGCAAAGTCGCTACGGTGGAGATGCGATGAGTGCGGTGGCTGGATAAAAAAAGGGGTTTGGGATCGGGTGAACGAACTAGCCACGTATGATGAGCCGAAGCATCCACCTCACCGTCCACCTTATTTGAGGATAGCTCCTCTTGCAGAGGTCATAGCCCTGGCGCTCGGGTATCGAGATCCTCATGTTCCCGAGGTTCGCTCTACTTGGGAAAAATTAGTCGTACGTTTCGGCAATGAGATAGGGGTTCTCCTCGAAGCCGGTCATGAAGCACTAGTAGAGGTAGCTGGTCCGAGGGTGGCGGCAGTGATTAAAGCATTTAGGGAGAACACAATACATGTGATCCCCGGAGGAGGCGGTCGCTATGGACGTCTCGAGCTCTCGCTCGAGACCGCTGGTGCACTGCCCTCCATGCCGCAACGCAAGCTCACGGAGTTCGGATAGATATGAAGGTCGATCCAAACGTATGTATAAGATGTGGGGCATGTGTAAGCGTATGCCCATTTGACGCGATAGAGGCCACAGATAGTCACGTACGACCAAACGAACGATGTACTGAGTGTGGAACGTGTGAAAAAATATGTCCTGTGGGGGCGATCACGATTGGTGCGAAAAAAATATGATGTCTTGGTGGTCGGAGGAGGTCCGGCAGGCTCAACAGCAGCTTATGAAGCGGCTAGAAATGGAGCAAACGTTCTGATGATAGACCGACGCAGGGAGATAGGAGTTCCCGTTCAATGCGGAGAGGCACTGGCAGAGGACGTCTTAAAGGAACTAAATCTCAAACCAGATCCACGGTGGGCCATAAACCGCACAAACGCTGTCAAGATAGTTTCTCCCTCAGGGGTGGAAGTGCGGATCTCCGAGCGGAGGGTCACAGGAAAAGTGGGCTACATACTTGACAGAAAGGTATTTGATAAGTTCTTGGCTATCCGGGCGGCAAACGCCGGTGCGGATATAATGGTCGGAACATATGTCGATGGGCTCCTCTTGAGAGATGGCAGACCGGTGGGTGTAAAAGCGCTCGGGGCTGATGGAAGGATTGAGATATCCGCTGATGTGATCATTGCAGCTGATGGAGTGGGGTCCCGCGTAGCCAGGTGGGCTGGACTGAAGACTACTCTGAAACTGGCGGATGTGGAAAGCGGTATTCAGTTCCAGATGGTGGGTGTGAAATTCGAGGATATGGCGATGATGGAGTTCTATCTCGGAAGCGAAATAAGTCCTGGTGGATATGCCTGGGTATTTCCAAAAGGTGAAGGAATGGCGAACGTTGGGCTCGGCGTGTTGGGGAGCAGGGCGCGCCATAGGGCTATAGAATATCTCCGCGATTTTGTCTCGCGCATGCCAAATCTATCCAGAGGAAAGATAATCGAGATAAATGGAGGAGGAGTTCCCGTGTGTGGGCCCATCAAGAAGACGGTTATGGATGGTCTGCTAGTGGTCGGTGATGCGGCCCGTCAGGTAAATCCGTTGACAGGAGGAGGAATAGACTCAGCTATGCGTGCCGGCACCATAGCAGGAGAGGTCGCGGCGCGGGCCGTCGGTGAAGGGGACACCTCCGAGAAAAAACTGAAAGAATACGAGAAAAGATGGCGGGAGATCATAGCCAAGAGATTTGAACGTTATTTGAAAGGAAAGGATGTACTGTTGAGCCTCTCTGATGAGGAACTCGACAAGCTAGCCGAGAGCCTCAGTAGCGTCAAGTTCGACAGGATAAGTTTAACAGACATGTTGAAGGCGTTGGCAAAGGCACATCCGAAGCTTCTCTGGAAGTTGAGAAGTTTGATATAGCACGTTATGGTGTCAATCTCCTTCTGTCCCTCGGAAACAACACGCATTCTCTCACGTTTTGAACTCCTGTTAGGGTCATCGTCAGCCTGTCCAAACCCAGCCCCCAACCTGCGTGGGGGGGAACTGCTGTCATGTTGAGCATGTGAGATTCAAAATTTTCTGGATTGAGTCCCTTGCGTTTCAATTGTTGTGTGAGGAGCTCCCTTTGATGGATGCGTGTTCCTCCGGAGGCCAGTTCTATTTCACCGTACATCAGATCGAATGCATAACATATCTTTGGATCCTCGGTGTGGGGCATGATGTAAAAAGGTTTGATCTCGGTTGGCCAATCCACGACGAAATACGCCCCACCCATGAACTCGCCGAGTTTTTTCTCAGCAGGGGTCGGAAGATCCTCACCCCATGGTATCTTCACATCCGCCCGCTCCAGCTTTTCAAGGGCTTCGTCGTAGGTTATGCGTGGAAATGGTGTCCTTGGAATTTTTAGTTCGTGTCCGAGTAACTCCAGTTCCTCTGCGCATTTTTTCTTTACTTCATTGAACGCTCGATGGATGAGCTCCTCGAGAATATTCATCACGTCGTCGGCCGTAGAGTAAGCGACCTCTATGTCGATGGACGTGGCTTCGTTAAGATGTCGAGGTGTATCGTGCTCCTCGGCCCTGAAGATCGGGCCTATCTCAAAGACCCGCTCGAGAGACCCTGTGAGCACCTCCTTGTAAAGCTGAGGGCTCTGGCTCAGAAAAGCCTCTCTCTCGAAATACGAGATCGGAAATAGAGCGGCCCCGCTTTCTGTGGCAGTCGCGACTATTTTTGGCGTCTGAACTTCGATGAATCCTTGATCCACCAAATACTTGCGCATGGCTTGGAGCGCTTGATGACGAATTTTAAATATCGCGATGGACCTCGGACGACGAAGATCCAATCCCCGCGCATCGAGTCGCGTATCCAAGTTTGCCTTTACTCTGCCTTGGGGATCCAGCGGGAGGGGGGTCGGAGCGAGGTTCAGAATCTTTATCTCTGAAGGTAGTATCTCTACACCTCTCGGAGCTTGTTTTGCTGCGACTACCTTCCCTTTTACGCTTATGGATGATTCCTTTGTGAGCCTGTCGATCTTTGCCAGTAGTTCTTTGTCAGTCTTTGATTTAGGCGCGGTGATCTGGATGGTTCCGGAGATATCTGATAAAATGAAAAATTTTATTCCACCGAGATCCCGAACGTCCCCAACTCTACCCATCACCACCACCTC
>QMWE01000010.1 GCA_003661465.1 Hadesarchaea archaeon | reverse complement strand
GAGGTTGAGCCTCATGCTCGGCGGTGGATGTTGGCCGGATGAGGGCCAAGCTAGAGGGCATGGAGTTAACCCTCCGCCATCTATTGGCGTCAAACTAGGAAACATTAACGATGTTAACAAAGTTAATGTTTTTTAGGAACTCCGACCCAAAATCTAAAGGTTCAGGATGGTCTCCTTCAAGGTGTCCATCGCCAGTACCGTGTGCACGCTTCTCACGAAGTCAAAAGATTGTATGTGTTCTTCGATAAATCTATTGAGGTCGTCCACGTTTTTGGCCCGTACTTTGATCATCAGGGCATACGGGCCCGTTGTCCTGTGAAGTTCACAGACCTCATGATGACGGATCAAAGCTCGTATCAGTTCGTGCATCGACCTTGGGTCTACGTCCACACTCACAAAAGCGGCGACGGTATACCCGTATTTTTTTGGATCTATCTGGGCAGAATATTTTACTATCAAACCTTTTTGTTCGAGTTGTTTGATCCTTCTTCGAACCCCGGAGGTGCTCAGACCAACTTCGCGCCCCATCCTGTTTAGCGAAACGTGGGCATCGCCATTCAGCATCTTCAAAAGTTTCAAGTCGATACTGTCCAAACCTCAACCCCCGGCCCAACCTCGGCGTTAAAGTGTAAAAGTTTCATTTATTTAATCTTTTTGCGGCGAATTTTGCACGTTAAAGCTCAATTATCTCCAATTTTTCAGCAACGGAGGCGCACGCTTTTATCAGCATATCTCCCCACCGTTTTCCGTCGTTGAATAACAGCACCCGTTCATAATGCGTACCGTGAAGTTGAAGAAAGTGACGGATCGACTCGGCCGCGGTCCTGATCTGTTCAGGATCCAGCTCCTTAGGCACTTGAAGCTGTCCGAGAGGATATACCTCGTCCAGCTCTTCAGGGATAGCCCCAAAAGGGGGGATGACCCTCACCAGGTGTGTCCTCTCCGGCTCAGGAAGTTTTGGCCGTTCACGGTCAAACGCGGGCAGAATGGCCAATACGGGCAGTGGCGGTGGGCTGTATCTCTCCTCTAACCTGCGTGAGTGACGCAGCACCTCAGGTCGCATTGCGGATTCTCCTCCTGAGTAGTAAAAAGCGGATTTTTTGGTAACCGGGTCGAAACGTTCGATGAAACTGGAATACCTCAAAAGTCTCCTGAACCCCTCCAACAGTAGTGGATGACTTCGACACCTGACCTGAACGTGTTCCCATAGTTTTCCCTCGATTATGGACTCCCGTATGCGCCGAAGCTCTCCAAATGTCACGTGGAGATTATGTGTGGCCAAGAACCTTACTCGTTTTTCCTCAGACAGCTCGCGTACTTTTTCCGGTGAGTTCTTTACGCATACGGGACATTCACATGGAAAATATGAAAGTTTCTCTAGGTGAAAAGTACCTTCCGGTGTCAGGTATCTCCCCTCCCGCGCGTAAAGCACGTACGCTGCGGAGTCGAAAAGATCGCATCCCATAGCGACGGCCAGCGCAAGCATCATCGGATGTCCAGCTCCGAACAGATGGATCGGACGGGAAAGGGGAAGATTTTGCTTTGCGGTCATGACGAGGTCAACCAGTTCGGCGTATCTGTATTCTTCGAGAAGCTCTACGGGACTTCCTATCGCATGGATGTGGTAATCGAGCTTTCCGATCTCCCTTGCGGATTTAGCCACGAGGTCACAGAAGAGTCCCCCCTGCACTGGCCCACACCACATCACCCGCTGATTCGAACGCAATCTGATGGCTTCTCTGGCCCGTTCGGTCGTGATCTGCACGGTTTCCTCAGCCTTCTTTCTTGTGGTGTGTGCACCCGTGGGAACGTCGAGTATCGTGGCTATGTCTGGAGAAATCGCATCCTGGTATCTGACGATGTCTTCCGGTGAGGTCTCCACGCTCCCGTAGCGAAGTATTTGGTATCCACCGCTGTCGGTCATTATTGGACCGTTGTAACCAAGTATGCCGTGCACACCATTTTCCACGGCTTCACCACCATAACGTTTTTTGATCAGATAGGCGTTCGTCATCATCAGCTCGGCACCAACCTCTTGTCGGATCTCGGTTGGGGTCATGATGACGTTTGATGGATCTATGACTGGCATCAATGTGGGTGTCGTCACCTTCCCATGAGCCGTAGTTAGCTTGCCGATCCTACCCAATCCATCGCGATGTAAAATTTCGAATATTTGACCACCAACGAAAATTACGAGCATGTATCAAAAAGTTTGTCCACGGACAAAATCTCAACACACGGGATATTTCCCTTTTGCCAGATCCTCGCAGAATTCACCTATACGTTCAAGTTCATTGTCCACAATTTTCCTTATCTCGTCCCTGACACTGTCCAGCTTCACCCCTTGTTTGGTGATGACACGGGCTGCTGCTATGGCGGGCTGATCGATTGGTTTGCCTATCTGGCTCACTAGCCACACGTAGACCTCCCTCAGGTCAGGAACTTTGGAGTGAATCTCATTTGCGATCTTATGGGTCAGAATGTTGTATATTTTCCCAACATGACTGACTGGATTTTTTCCAGCAGCTGCTTCCGATCCAACGTGACGGTTGAGCGGGATGACCCCGTTCGGCCTGTTGCCTCTCCCCACCTGTCCGGAGTCAGCGCCGTCAGCACTGGTGCCGAGCACTGTCAAGTAAACTCCATCGACACCTCTTCCTTTCATGTCCAGGGTGTTTAATTTCAGTTCCACACGCTTAAAGTTCCCATTTTCTCCCACAAAAGAACGCAACTGTTCGAGGATCTCCTCCTTTCTTTTGAAATAGTCCTCTTCGCCCTCGACGAATCTGTCGACAAATGCCGCCCCAACCGTCAGGGTAATATCATGGTTTTTGCGGAATCCCATCACCTTCACGTCCTCTCCGACCATGGGAAACTCCTTTTTGAATTTCTTCGAGTTGAGGAACCTCTCTGTTTTCAGCACGAGTTGCTCCGTAGGGGTCATCGGTGCATATCCGACGGCAGCTGAGGTGTCGTTTGCGCTGAGGATCTGTCCCCCCCGTTTGAAAATGTCCGTCAGTGCGGCAGAACCAGGTTTAAGTTCGACCTGATATCGAATGTGTTCATCGGGGTCCACAAACCTCAAGTTTTCCTTTATCCATTTTTTCGCCGCGTTGATGGCTATCTCCTTTACCGGGACTTGGGTTCCCTCCAGCTCCACGGTGGCCCGATCTCCGAATATGAGAAGCATGGGTTGTTTTACCTCTCCCCCTCCGAACCGCGTTTCGACCTCACCTGCCACCAGCAGCGACTTGTCCGCGTTATGATGCAGGATCACACCGAATCTTCTCAGGTATTCCTTACTGAGTTCAACTGAAACGCTGTCTAGGACGGCATCACATATAGAATCTGGATGTCCAATTCCTTTCCTTTCAACGATCTCCAATTTTTGATCTTCCAGTGGCGCTTGCTTGAACTCCTCGACCACGATGTTTCTCGTCAAACTCACGCCTCTTGCTTTTTGGTCTGTCAAGAGTATTTATAGGTTTTGATATAAATATAACTGGGGGGAATAGTTGGCAATTTTGAAGCCTTCCGAGGTAAAAATGGCGCGCATCCGGGCCGGGCTGACTCAGGCCAAGCTCGCTGAGCTGGCGGGTGTGACGCAGGCGTACATAGCCAAGATCGAGGCTGGAGAGGCCGATCCTAGGGTTTCCACACTCGAGAAAATCTCTCTGGCCCTCGAGCGGGCCACTACCGGCGGGCGACGCACCACGGTGGAAGAGCTCATGTCGTCACCAATAATTTCAGTAAAACCTCACGACAAGATAGAACAGGCCATCCGTTTGATGTTGTCAAACGATATCTCACAGCTCCCGGTGCTTGAAGGTGGCGTTCAAGTTGGATCCATATCCGAGACGACGTTCATCCACAGGATAACTTCCGGGGAGGACATATCAAAACTGCTCAAGCGCAGCGTCACCGAGATGATGGACAATCCCTTCCCCACCGTGAGTAAGGATGCCAATATCGAAGTTGCGTATCACCTGTTAGAGCATGAACCCGCTCTGGTCGTGGTCGATCACGGGAGGCCGGTCGGAATCATTACCAAAGCCGACGTGTTTAAGCTCACGGGCCAGAAAGGAGCATGAACGTCTTCGTCATGGTTTTTTATCTCATTTGGTGAGAGAGATAACATTGGTTTCATGACAGAGGTCAGGGAGAGGACCGCCAAGTGGATTGCAGGTGATATAACGCTCTCAGAGGACCACGGAGCGGCCCTAAAACGGTGGCGAGAGAGGTTTGGGTTGACCCAGACCGCCCTAGCGGAGATCATCCACATCTCTCCATCCGTTATAAGCGACTACGAAGCCGGGAGGAGGAAGTCCCCAGGCGCAGCCACCATCAAACGCATAGTGGAGGCGTTTCTCGAGATGGATGAGAAAAAGGGCGGAGAGGTATTGAGGAGTTTTTCCCATGTGTTTGGGACCAGATTACCTCCGGATGTCGTGCTCGAGATAAGGGAGTTTGGCGAACCTGTGGATGGGAGGACCATCTGCAAAGCAGTCAATGGAGAGATAGTGGTCAACAAGGAAATGCTCAGCAGGAAGCTTTTTGGGTATACGGTAATAGACAGCCACAAAGCGGTTCTTGGGCTCTCGAGTGACGATTTCCGCCGCTTATACGGGCTCACGACAGAGCGCGTGCTCGTCTTTACGGGAGTCACCACGGGTAGGTCCCCGATGGTCGCCATAAAGGTCATAGGAATAACTCCTGGAATGGTGCTCCTGCACGGAGGGCTGAAAACAGCTGATCCAGTCGGAGTGAAAATAGCAGAACTTCTCAAGGTGCCGTTGGTGATCTCCAAACTTCCGTCCGTGGAGGCCCTCTTGGAGAATCTCCGGAAGTGTGCTCGATAGGTCTGCGCTTGTTTACTACGTCAGTTGTCGATGTTTTTTTCGACAGTAGAAAGCTTTTTATCGACCCACAAAACCATAAACAAGAAAATTGCTCAGAATGGAGATAAAAGGTGGTCCTCACGATGAATGTGGGCATAGTCGGTTATGGTGTTTACATCCCGAGATATCGGATTAAAGTTGAGGAGATAGCCAAAATCTGGGGAGAGGATCCAGAACGGATAAAGCGGGGGTTGATGGTCGAGGAAAAATCGGTCCCAGCGCCGGATGAGGACACAGCGACGATAGCAGTTGAAGCGGCACGCAATGCGGTCAAGCGCGCTGGAATAGATCCTCAGGAAATTGGTGCAATCTACGTGGGTTCGGAATCTCACCCATACGCGGTTAAGCCCACGGCCACGATAGTGGCGGAAGCAATTGAGGCCACCCCACGGCTCACGGCAGCTGATTTTGAGTTTGCCTGCAAGGCTGGAACGGCTGGAATTCAAACTTGTATAGGTGCCGTAGAGGCAGGAATGATGAAATACGGGATGGCAATAGGGGCGGACACCGCTCAGGGTGCTCCGGGTGATCCCTTGGAATACACGGCGGCGGCAGGCGGCGGAGCTTTCATAGTGGGAAAGAACAACGGTGAATCCTTGGCCATGGTCGAGGGTACATATTCCTACACTACGGACACGCCTGACTTTTGGAGGAGGGAGATGAGACCATATCCAAAGCACGGAGGAAGATTCACGGGAAAACCAGCTTATTTCAAACACGTGATTTCGGCGGCCCACGGTTTGCTTCGGCAGCTCAAATTCACTCCCCAAGATTTTACTTATGCCGTGTTTCATCAGCCGAACGGGAAGTTTCCGTTGCAGGCCGCCGCGGAGCTTGGGTTCAGCAAGGAGCAAGTTTTGCCCGGTCTTTTGACGCCGAAGATCGGAAACACCTATTCGGGAGCTTCCCTGATAGGCTTGGCTTCCGTTCTCGATCAGGCCAGGCCGGGCGATCGTGTTCTCGTCGTTTCATTCGGTTCCGGTGCTGGAAGCGATGCCTTCAGTATGGTCGTGAAGGACGCGATAGAGGAAAAACGTGATCGGGCTCCCAAGGTAGTTGATTACGTGAACACAAAGGCATATGTGGATTATTCCACTTATGCCAAGTACAGAAAGTTGCTGGTGAGATAAAATGAGGGACGTGGCCATAATAGGTGTTGGATTGACGAAGTTTGGAGAACTTTGGGACGTGTCCTTCAGGCAGATGATGATAGAGGCAGGGGCCCGCGCTTTGGAAGACGCCAAGATCGATGGAAAACAGATAGACGCGATGTATGTGGGAAATATGTCTGCGGGTCAGTTCATCCGTCAGGAACATATATCCTCCCTCATAGCTGACCACGCTGGACTGGTGCCGATTCCATCTACACGCGTTGAAGGGGCCTGTGCTTCTGGTGGTCTTGCTCTTCGCCAGGCCGTGATCGCGGTCGCCTCAGGCATCCACGATTTCGTCGTCGCTGCCGGCATCGAGAAGATGACGGATATCCTATCAGGACAGGCGACGGGAGCACTTGCGACCGCCGCAGATCAGGAGTGGGAAGTATTCGTCGGGGCGACTTTTCCAGCCCTATACGCCCTGATGGCCCGCCGCCACATGTACGAATTTGGAACCACGGAGGAACAGATGGCGATGGTTGCAGTCAAAAACCACCAGAATGCCTGTCTGAACCCGTGCGCCCAGTACCACACCAAGATCACGGTAGATTCAGTGCTCAAATCACCTCCCGTGACTCTGCCTCTGAAGCTGCTTGACTGTTCTCCGATCACGGATGGTGCAGCGTGCGTGATCTTGGCGCCTGCCGAAAAAGCTAGGAAATTTACTGATACTCCGATATTGGTGGCTGGGACGGGACAGGCCAGCGACAGCATTTCGCTTCACAGCAGAGCCTCGCTTACCAGTTTGAGAGCGGCGAGGGAGGCGGCTAAGATGGCCTACAAAGCATCCGGGATAGAACCAAAGGATGTGGATCTAGCAGAAGTACATGATTGTTTTACCATAGCGGAGATAATAGCCATAGAGGATCTCGGGTTCTGTAAAAAGGGTGAGGGCGGTAAGGTGACTCAAGAAGGGGAAACCGCGATAGGAGGGAGAATCCCCGTGAACACAAGCGGAGGACTGAAAGGAAAGGGACATCCCGTTGGGGCTACCGGCATAGCACAGGCCGCGGAGATAGTCCAACAGCTTCGCGGAGAGGCCGGAAAACGACAGGTCAAGGGCGCCGAGATAGGACTGACCCACAATGTGGGAGGTTCTGGAGGAACAGCAGTGGTTCACATCTTCAGGAGGGGTGACTAGTTGGCCGTCCCACGTTTCTGGCGCGAGATCCCAAGCAGATATAACCTCATCGGCACTCGTTGTGGAAACTGCAATCAGGTTCACTTTCCTCCAAGATACCTCTGTCCGAATTGTAGGCGCGTGGGAAAACTGGAGCCCTACAAGCTGAAGCCCCGTGGAAAGGTGATATCCTATACGGTAGTCCATGTGGCAGCGGAGGGGTTTGAGGATCAAGTGCCGTACGTGCTTGCCATAGTGGAGCTGGAGGATGGTCCACGCATCACAGCTCAGGTGACCGATTGTGGACCAGATGAGGTCAGAATTGGAGATGAGGTGGAGATCGTCTTCAGGCGAATGGGGCAGGAGGGTGAGGAGGGAGTTTTGTATTATGGATATAAATGTAAGAAAGTGTCCTAAGGGGATCAGGACATGGACTCCCACTCATATACGTCTGGCGAACGTTAGATAACCAGTGTGGGCTATCATACGCGTGCTTGGCCTTGTGCACTTGGGGCTTATCTCGAATTCTCTGACCAGGCACTCGATGGTTTTGATGTTCGCGAACCTGAAGTCGGGGAATACGTGGTAAAGGCGTTGCAAGTGCTCAACACACGGTGCAAAGACCGACAGATACCCACCTGGTTTTAGCGCTCGCTCGGCGTGTGGCAGGACACGCTCCGGCTGTGGGATATCCAAGGTCACAAGATCTACGTTTTCTTCGTCTATCCCTTCGCAAACATCTTTGAGTTTTATCTCCACCACATCGCTCAGGCCAGCCAGTTTGACGTTTTCCTCTGCTATCTTGGCGAAGTCCTCCCGGATCTCGTAACTCGTCACTCTCCCATTTGGTCTCACGAGATTTGCCAGGAATATCGTGAGCGATCCAGATCCTGTCCCTCCCTCAACCACAAGACTTCCAGGACCCACTCCGGTGTTGGCCACCACCTGTGCCGAATCCTTCGGGAGCATTATCTGGGGGACACGACGAATTTTTTGTAGGTAGTCCACGATGGACGGACGGAGTAGGACGAACTCCCTGCCCAAGTGGGACCTCAATCTTTCCCCTGGTTCTTTCCCTATTGCCTCACCGAGCTCGATCACTCCAAAGTTCGTCTGAAGCTGTCTTTTCTCCGCTTTTGTTAAATATCTCCTTCCGCGTTCGTCAATTAATACGATCCGTTCCCCTTCAGCTATCACGGTGCCCTCCCCGCCAAGTTATTTACCCATATCTAAAAATAATAAGAGGGTCTGAACATGAAGCTCGCATGGCCTCAGCAACGTCTGAGCGGGCGTCAGCTGGCAGCAATTCCGTTGGCGTTGGCGATATTCCTCAGTTCCGTCACTTTGGTGGCTCTGGCATCTGGCGCCTTTCCGGTGAGCAGGGATTTCAGGGGTGGATCCCTGATACGTGTGAGTGGGGAAAATCTTCCGGACATCGAGAATGTCGAGGCCGCCGTTGAGAATCTGCTCGGAAGCGACGTGGACGTGGACCCCATCGAGAACGGTCTCGACATAAGGACGGACAACGTACTCGACGATAACGGAGAGAATCTCGTCAAGTCGATGTTCTCGGGTCAATTCGGTATTCTCGAGGACGCCATCACGATAGAGACGATGGGCCCGACCATCACCGGTCTTTACTCCGAACAGGCCAGAAACGCCCTCATCGGCGCGTTCGTCGCTATGGCGGTAATAGTTTTCATCGCGTTCCGGAAACGGATCACCATAGGGGCGATCCTTCTCTCCGTCGCGCTTGATATGTTGGGGGTACTCGGGTGCATGGCGCTCTTCGGGGTTGAGCTCAGTTTGGCATCGATCGCCGGTTTCCTGATGTTGATAGGTTACGCTGTCGACACGAATGTCCTTCTCACCACACGCGTGCTCAAAAGAATGGAGGACGAGCCTAGGCGGAGGGTGGTCGACGCGATGCGCACCGGATTGATGATGAACTGTAGCACTTTGATACCGATCGTCTCGCTAAATGTCATCACGACCGCTCCGCAACTTTCCCAGCTCACTGCGGTGTTGATCTTCGGCATAATCATCGATATCTTCAACACGTGGTTCCTGAACGCGGCCATACTCCTGCGCCATGTTGAACGACAGAGGAGGAAAGGATATCATGTCAGTACTTAGAGAACGGCGGGTCCTGTTGATGCTGCTCGTGGCTTTCCTGTCGGTCATGCTGGTCTGGAGTCCGTGGAAAGAGGTCGACCCGAGGGTGGAGGAGGCGATCGGATGGCCGTCGGAGTACACACGTGGTTTGAGCTTTGGCGTGGATATCGTCGGTGGCTCTAGGATAATCTTGGGGCTTGAAGCTTATCACGTCACATTCAAGATAGATCAGGAAAATGTGGAAAACGCTTGGTCCCTGATGGTGGAGAAACTCGAGGACAATCTGTATGTGAGCATCAAGACCATAAGTTTTGATTCATCAACTGGACAGGCTGTGGCAGAAATCGGGAGACCGGTCACCTCAGATATGCTCGAGGAGATAATCGGGGATCTCGGCACCGTTATGAAAATAGAAGAGACGATAAGCGATGCGACCCGTGATGAGGTGATCTCCATCCTCGAGACTAGGGTGGATCCATATGGGACACTTGGCGTACAGTTCAGGGCACTGGGGGCCAACTTGGTTCTCTTTGAGGCCGCGGGACTCTCCACCGAACAGGCCAAAACCCTTCTTGGAAAGCCCGGGCGGCTCGAAATTTTCTTTGAGAACGAGGTCCTGCTGCGCGGAGAGGATATAGTGAGCGTAGGAGCGCCGTATCCAAGTGCTCCTGGGTCTCAGACGGTCGAGTTACCCTTCAGGTTGACGAATGATGGAGCCACGCGTTTCAGGGATGCAGCGGCAGGCAAGGCCAACTACCCGACTGTGATTTATGTTGACCGTCCATCCGACTCCATAGTGCTCTTCGACAGCGATATCCTGAGCGAGCTTCCGGCCTCGCTCGTATACGACACCAGTGAAAAGATGTTCAAGGGAATGACTGAACAGGGGATGGAATACCCCATAAACGTCTCTGCGGTTGGGAGCGATGTGGGGGAGCTCTCGTCATCGGCCAGACAGTTTCTGGAAAATCAGGTTGGCCTGAAATTAAAGGTTCTCCTGCTCGGTGATTTTCCTGATGAGGTAGTTGAAAATATACCTTCAGACTATGAGGTCGAAAACATCTCCAGGCTTACAGACGAAAGTGTCGAGGACTGGATCGAGAGAGCATGTGGTCTCAAGAGCGTGGTGACGATCAGTCCAAGCTTGGCGTCCCGCCTCGCTTCCGGGGAGGTGACTAAGGAGCTTGTGATCACCATCACTCGTGCGTCGCAGGAGGAGGCGATGAACGAAGCTAGGAACCTGAGGTTAGTGCTGTCGGAGAGGTTGCCCGTCAACATCTCGTATGAAAGTGAGACGTCCATAGATGCCCGATTGGGCACGGAGTTTCTGAGGGAGGCGATTATTGCAGGAATGGCGGCACTTATTGGGGTCTGGGCACTTGTGTACTTCCGATATCGGGACATCCTCATTGGTTTTTCTATTATAGCCACCATGATATGTGAATTGGTGATCACCCTCGGGACGGCATCCGTTCTCCATTGGTCCATCGGTCTGCCCGAACTTGGAGGTCTAATCATCGTCATCGGTACCGGGGTCGACCACCAGATAATTATAACAGACGAGATACTCAGGGGAGGTCTACCCGAAGCAAAGACGGTGAACCTAAGGGGAAGGGTCTCCCGGGCATTTGGGATAATATTTGTCGCAGTGGCCACAACCGTGGCGGCCATGGCCATGCTCGCTTGGCTTGGTTTCGGAGCGATGAGAGGGTTTGCCATCATCACAATTGCCGGTTTGCTGATCGCCGTGTTTCTGACACGGCCAGTATATGCTCGGATGGCCAGCGCGATCATAGGGTGGAGGCATTCCAGAGCCACTGGAATTCTTCGAGGTCGAGAATCATCTCAGAAGAAGTAATAATGTGGAGATGATCGAAAGAGTTCCGATGACGAGCATGAGGCAGAGAAAAATTCGGTGCACCCCAAATGTTTTGAGTGCACGTTCAGAGACGAGGTAAATCGAAGTTACGCACGTGAAGTAAAACCACAGGATCGCGGTAGAGATGAAGAGAGGATCCAGCTTAGCGAGGATCATAACGAAGGCTAAGAATCCAACCGCCAAGTTTGAGAGGACGAGTGGGTAGAAAAGCGCTGCGAGCACGGTCAGTTTGCCAGTTTTCATATTTTTCACCTGAAGACATACTGGGTCGTCGTTGGAAGTTTTCTTCGCAAGAGAAGGACCTCTGGTCTGTAGATCACCATTTCCCCATCGGCCTCTTTGCCCAAGATTTTTCCGGCTATCCACGTTTCCACGTTTCCCTTTATTTTGGCGGCGCCTCTGCCGAGCCCATGTTCGAATGATATCAAAATGGGAAGCCGTAATTCGTCCCATCTGTCCTCAGGTAAAAGTCCGGCGAGAAACCTAAGCTCTTCCCGCTTGAACACATGTCTGCTCCCGTCCAGGGTGTTCACCCCAGGGTTTGGGGAAGCGAGGGCCTCTCTCAGCGATACACGGTTCCTCGGGAGATGTGCGTTGAGCCTACCGAGTTCCAGCTTGATCAGACGATCCATAGTTATCTGCGTTCCTCAAGTATTGCTTTTATTCGTTTTAACCTCGTGAAGTTTTCGCGCTCCATTTCGTCTAGCCTCATCGATATGAACTTGATGGTCCGCTCCAGTCTCGGTATCAGTATGTACTCAAGGGCATTTACCCTGCGTCTGGTCTTTTCCAGTTCTTTGGCTATGGCGAAGGCGGAAGCCTCTAGTTCTGCGTACCTGATCAAAAGCTTGAGGGCAAGTTCGAATTCTCTGGCTGATTCGTCAAGTGCAGAGGATGTCGTGTGCAAGCCATACCCTCTGGCTAGGGCGTCACGCTTCATTTCGACATCCTCGATCATCGGTACCGAGATACCCATGACGTGACGGCTTGAGATCTCCAACCTGGCATCGCGGATGGTCTCCCTGGCGGACTCTAGGGTCTCGATCGTCCCAATTTCGGCGAAGCACTCGCTCAGCGCCTGGTGCGCTTTGTGAAGTTGTTCGATCGCTACCCGTTTCGAATCCTGAATCCTCCTCAGCACATCGAAGAACTCCATCACCAGAGCGTCCATTTTCTCTCTGAGCAGGTCATGTCCTCTCTGAGCTAGGTCTATCCTACGTTTGAGCTTTATGAGTTCCATACGGGTTGGAGGAGCTGTCAGGTTCGTCGCCATCTACCTCATCTCTCCTTTTATAGTGACTTCGGTTCCGACGGTTCGTCTGATTACCTCGCTGAGTTCATCGATCGACGGCATGTATCCAGTTTTGTCCGGGATTTTGAGGACCACAGGAAGCATGCCCTTCCCACGCATCAGCTGACCGAATTCCGGTTCCAACTCCTCGGCAATGCGGTAGGTCAGTAAAACCAGCCCGATACTCTCGTCTTCTAGAAATTTTCTCAATTTTTCGAGAGTTTCTTCCCTGCTTTTGTGCACGTGCGTATATGATACTCCTGCCAACGCCATTCCGGTAGATGTGGACAGATCACCTATCACGGCTATTCTATAGCTCAATTTTTGGCACCCTCACCATTTTTTCCTTAATTTTTTGTGGCTGAAACCCATCCATCTTTAGTCTGATTATCGCACGTAGATTTTTCACCTCTGCCTCTTTTTGTTTGATGTAGGAGATCACCGGTGCTATGCTGAAAAATTTTGTGAGCCCGAGCCATCTACATAGTTTGAGATGGCCCTCATCCAGAGCCCGTTCTGCTGCTTGGACCCCCTCTCGTTCTATCTGTGTGATGGCGTTGGACAGCACACTTCCCGGCGTGGTGATGCGGATCATGTGTATCGCGGAGCGGATGTCATTCGCCGTTATCATGGCTCTGAGCATCTCCTCTGTGAGCTCGTGAGATGGTCTTATGAGACGCTTTTCGATCTCCTCTGGGCGCGCGTTTTCCTGTTTGAGTCGCAAGATGAGTTTGATATTCGCCGAGTCTATCTCGTATCCTATCATCGACTTCAGGATTGAACGCTGCGAACGTTTTTTCAGTACCTCCTTCCATAGATTTTTGTAATAATTCATGTCGAGTGCTGATATCATGGCTGTGATCCCTATCTTTTCATAGTCCTCAAGTGATCCCGCCACAACGTCAAAGTATTCGCTTCCTTTTAGAAATTCGAGTAACTCATTAAAGTCCTCTGCCGATGCTAGCATTTCGAGTCTCTCTTGGGACATGGTGGGAGAGGGCACTAGATGGTGAATTCTTTGTTCGGGAGGTACCTTTTCGTGAATCATGGTCACGATCGTTTTAAGATTCATGAGATCTCTTCGTTGCAAAATTTTCATGACGATATCTTTTCTTTCCCGGGGTACCATGGACAGCAACTCGCTGTACCGCATGTTCAGATTTTCCATGAATGCTTTCTCCACGGCGATCATGTCCACCTCCCCCCCGCGCTGGATTTCGGTGAACTGTGGCCGGTATTCGGTCTCATCAAGCGCGGAAAAGATGTTCGTGATGCTCTGGGTCTCCACAAGTTCCATCAGGCGTGCCTCCGAAAGCAGCTTGGCTTCCCATGCGCTAACCGTAGCATTGCAAAATACATACGCCATCGAGCGCTTGGCGCTGATGGTGACCCAGGCGAGGAGAGCTCCCATCAGGACTAGGACGAAGACGATGACCTCTATCATTTCAACCCTTCGAAAAGGATCTTTGCCACCCTCATCCTCAACGTCTCGAATTCTCTCCGCATTCTGCCATCAAATGTCTCGTCCACTTCAATTTTCAGGTCTGGCGCTATGACTTTTATTCCTCCGATCGCCTTGATGGTTTCACCAAGAGAAACCTTGCCGAACTCCCGCTTGAGTCTGTCCTCGTGTTTTTCCAAGATTTTCAGATCGCGACGGTTGGCTTGGATCACAGCTCTGGATCCTCCGAGCTTTTTGATGGCATCCATCGTCATGTGGAGTAGGTCCTCTTCATATCTTTGGGATGAGCAGTACTTCCGGAGGCTGGTTTCAGCTTTTTTGAAGGTTTCGTTTATCAGTTCTTCCCGTTTCTGAAGGATTTCTTTTTTCGCCCGCATCCGACTTTCGGCGAGTATCCCCTCGTACATCTCCTCTCCGCGGATTTTTGCGTTTTTCATCTCCTGTTTTTCCTCTTCTTTCGCGCCGAGTTGAGCAGCGTCCAAGATGGTGCGGGCCTCTTTTTTGGCTTCCTGGATTATCGATCCGGCTTTTTCTCTCGCCTCTCTTAAGATATCATCCACTATGAGCTGGGCGCCTTTCTCGATAGGCAATGTCACCGCCCCTTATAACGCGCCGATGCTCGTGAGGATCAAAATCGTCGCCAGTAATCCAAGAATGGCGTAGAGTTCGACCATGACTGTGTACATTATCCCCTGTCCGAATACCTCTGGTCTCTTCGCGACAGCGCTAACGCTTGCCGTGGCTACTTTCCCCTGTGCATATGCTGTAAATCCCTGCAGGATAGCAGGAACAGCGGCAGCCAGCACGGCTAGCTCGACCACTCCTGTTTTTACCCCTCCTCCCCCGAGCAGGCCTGTTCCTATGAGGATGAGGAAGCCAGCGACGAAGCCGTATATTCCTTGGGTACCTGGAAGCACTTCCAGCACGAAAAGTTTTGAGAACTTTTTTGGGTCCTCAGCGGAAACCGCTGCCGCAGCTACTCCTGTCATTCCCACACCTATGGCGGACATTATCCCTGGGATTACCACCGCGAGTCCAGCTGCCAGCGCTATGATTTCTTCACCTGCCAGGTCATTCACCCCCTTTTACTTTGGTAAACTTCCTTTTAGCTTTAAAGGGAGAGAACTCTTCACCGCCCCCTTCGTAAAATTTTCCAAAAAATTCGGCGAAGTGGAGGCGCATGGTGTGAATGAATCCACCCAGCGAGTTGATGAAAATATTGAACGAGTGAGCGGCTACAAAGATGAACCCGAACGCTATCAGCAGTACCGTTGCATAGATCGCGGATAGCGGAGTGAGCTCGGTTGGCATCATCCCCTCCCATGCGAACCCGATGATGAAGTTTATGGAGAACGCTATTATCCCGGTGGCGATCCCCAACGCCAAAAGCCTGGAATAGGAGGTCACGTCGGATATCAATCCGGTAATTCCGTAAATGACGTTGATCGGACCGCCAATTTTACCACTAATCCCCTTGCCTTTCACCATAGATCCGATGATGCCGATGATTAGACCGAGATAAAACAGGATTCTGAAGATCGACACGGTGACATCTCCGGGGATAAGAGGATTGAATACAGCGAAGAGATCCATCTTGGGGAACGTGAAGTTTATCCCAAATTCGTGCAGACCTATGCCCAGCACGCAGAAACTCAGCCCGAAGAAGCCTATTAATATCAGCATGCGGGAGACTCGATTGAACAGCACGTTTTTCCAGTCTCTTCTTACAAGGTCCTTCAGCACCCCCGTCAATCCGATCGCCAGCATCAGATGAAGGATGCCGATGAATATGACAAGTTTGAGGAGAGGTATCGGCTGTTGGATTGGATTTACCCACATTCCTCCTCCGAATCCGAACCATCCTCCTATCAAGATGCCAACGATGACGGTGAATCCAGCGCAGACGATCATCATCCGTCTGAGTTTTTTCGGAAAGATCTTGGCCAGCCATACTCCCGATGCCATGAAAAGTCCAAGCACGATTCCGTATCCGGCATCCGAAAGAGCAATCGCGAAAAAT
>QMWE01000009.1 GCA_003661465.1 Hadesarchaea archaeon | reverse complement strand
ATTCATCCGGATAAAAAGCTATCCCCCATCCATGAGGATTACTTTCTCCTCTATGGCGAAACCCTCTAAAGGATATACTCGGTCTTACAGGCAAATTGAATGACATTCCTAATAGTTCACACATCTTATTCTAACCTCCGAAATGTTGTCTAAGATAAAATCTTCTTATATCCGAACTCGGTTCGCATATGCATCCATTTTGGCACCATATCTGAGTCATCCCGTTTCATTATCGCCTCTACTGGACTTTTAATTCTACCAAAATCTTTTGTGGCAACGTGAGTATAAATCTCCGTGGTTTTGGAACTTGTGCCCCAACAACTCTTGGATATACCTTAAATCCGACACCATTTCTGGCACCGACCTTTTCGCATATATCTGAAAATATCTTCTCGACCGTTTGAATCGTTATTCTCTGGAAATCTATATTCTCGATTTTTAACCTCACGACTTACTCTTAAGCTAGAATATTTTTCATTCATGTCAATCTTTCTCAGTTCCCTCCCCACAATTTTACAGCTCAACAATCTTGAATTGAAATTCAATTTTCTCCTGCCGCACCATAATGAATATAAACAATCTCTCTAACTAATGGAAGAGGGATGATTTGGAAGTCATCACCACGGAGAACCTAACGAAAAAATATGGATCATTGCTCGCATTGGACAACTTAAATTTGAGGATAAGACAGGGAAGATGTGTCGGTCTGTTGGGGCCGAATGGGGCTGGAAAGTCCACCACGATAAAACTTCTCTGTGGACTTATCCGACCCAGCAAAGGGAGAGCCTATATAAATGGGATAGACCCAGCGAGTGATCCAAAGGACGCATTGAGGGATGTAGGATGTTTGATAGAGGTGCCCATTTTTTATCGAAACAGAACTCCTCTGGAGATACTGTATTACCTTGGAAGGCTACGTGGGTTAAAGTTTCCCGAACTTAGAGAAAGGGCTAGAGAGTGTTTGGAACTGGTGAGACTTTCGCAGTGGTCGAAGACCAAGGTTAAAAAGTTCTCGTTGGGCATGGTGCAGAGACTGGGGATAGCTCAGGCAATTTTGCACGATCCTTCCATCTTGATCTTAGATGAACCAGCTCTGGGGTTGGATCCTCGGGGAATACGTCATGTGAGGGATATGACGAAGGAGTTGGTCAGACAGGGCAAGACCGTCATATTTTCGTCACACATGCTGTACGAGACGCGGGAAATATGTGACACAGTTGCCTTGATCAATAGGGGCCGGCTGCTGGCGTACGATCGAATAGAAAATCTCGAGAAAATTTTCAACATTAGAATGGTCGAAATAGAGACGGTACGTCCTCTTTCTGTTCACCAGCTTGAAAAGATAAAAAGATTGAAACCGGTGAGGTCGGTCGTGAACGGTGGAAACGGCGGGAATATCATAAAGATAAATTTCGATGGAGATAGAAACACATGTGCAGAATTGCACGCGGAGCTCGTGACGAACGTTGGAGCAAAGATAATATCATTTAAACCCTCGGTCGGAGCTCTAGAGGAGGTATACCTACAGCTCGTGCAGGAGTGATTTGAATGCCAGTACCTCCCAGCGATCTAAAACAGGTCGGTACCATCGCAAAGTTCGAGTCCGAATTCGAAAACTGGAAGAGCATGGCGGGGAACATTTCCCTCATAGGGCTGGCTTCTGTGATCGTCACGATAATGCTCATACTTGCTCCGTCAAGACCACCAACAGCCGAGATCTTTTCGGGGACTTTTCTCTTTCCGGTATTTTTGTTTATTCCGCTTGCGGCTATTTTCTTTGCCGGAAACAACGTGACATCTGAGTTTGAGAGCAAAACAGGATATATAATCTTTTCAAATCCCGTGAAGCGTTCAGTATTGGTCACCGGTAAATTTTTGGCATCGCTTCTTTACGTCTTCTGGGCGATAATAATATTTTACATTGGTTGCATAGTTTCCACCTTCTATCTATATGGAGTGGTGCCTCAGAGCATCCTCAGCTCATTTGGCTTCGCCCTCCTCTACGGATGCGCTGTTCTCGGATTTGTATTTCTCTTTGGATCCATGTTCGGCAATGGCATGATCGCTGGGACTCTCTCATTTTTAATTCTATTTTTGGTGATGCCCCTCCTGCAGTCCTTTTTGGTGGAAATGGGTCACGAGCCTTGGTATCTGCTCACTTATGCCGCGGGCTCGATAAACGCGTTTGGTGGAACGTCGATGCCCGGAACGACCACTATTTTTGGGATGAAACCGTATCTGGGACTTCCAAACCCAATCCTCAGTGCGATCGTCATCCTGATCTATTTTGTAGTACTCTTCGGTCTGAGCATATTTGCGTTCAAGCGCAAGGATATGTTGTAAATTTATCCAAGGAAAATAGCGGCGGCACATCCTTTGATTTGGGTCGTACCTCCATTTTATAAATTATTTATTGGATGTAGTGGGTGGTGGCTCCCAGTGCTTCATCTCGTCTTGGCAGATTCGGAGCTGGAACAGATTCCCAGCGAGATAGCGGAGCATCCAGTCATCCGAAGACTCGCTCGACGCAGAGGCAGGCGTCCCACAGAGCTAATTTTAAATTCAAGCCTTCACTTTCCCGCCATGAGGAGGCTCCAGGATGGTGACAGAAGAGGCAGGCCGGACATCGTTCACATGTCTCTGCTGCTTGCACTGGACACTCCCCTCAACCGAGAGGGCCTTTTACGGGTTTACGTGCACACCAGAAAGGACAAACTTATAACAGTCAGTCCATCCGTGGACCTGCCCAGAGCCTCGTACAGGTTCGAGGGATTGATGGAACAGCTGTTTCTCACGGGCAAGGTTCCACCGGAAAAGCCGTTCCTGCGCGTTGAGGATGCATCGTTGGAGACCATACTCCGAAGGATCAATCCAGAAAAGGTTATAACATTCAGCGACAGAGGAAATCGAAAACTCTGGAGCGAGATCTACATCGGTCTCTCTAGGGAAAGCGATGTGTGCGTGGTGGTGGGAGGGTTTCCTCGGGGAGATTTTCTGTCCGAGGTGGATAAAATTTCGGATGAACTTGTGTGCATAGACCCAGAACTCCTCCGTGCCCCTACGGTGGTGAGTAGGGCCATCTACTCCTACGAGGACACATTTGGTATCTCTGAGCTCCGATGGAGGAGATGAACCGTGTCTTCCCGCAGGATCACTCGGAACACGGCAGGGGAACTCAGAAACTTGGCTGAAAAGAGAATTGAGCGTCTTCTCAAGTTAGCTGGCGAAGTGTTTAGGCAATATCCCGAACGCGCAGATCGTTACGTAGAACTGGCATGGAAAATAAAGACGAGATACAACGTTAGGCTCCCCTCCCACCTAAAACGGAAGTTTTGCAGAAAATGCCTGTCGTTTTGGGTGCCTGGTTTCAGCTGCCGCGTGCGGCTGCATTCGGGCCGTGTAAATATAACTTGTCTCAGATGTGGCCGGGTTGTGCGCCTTCCATATAGGCCGAGAGCCCTTTCAGGAAAAAAAAGGAAAGCGGTGAACCGCTCCCAGCTTTCGTAGGGAGCTTCCTGTGTCAGCGACGGGGCTTCTGTTTTTGATGGGTAGACACAGAACCTGTGCGATAGCATCGATTCATCCCTCATGTATTTAGGTGGAGGTTCTTTATACAGAAAAACTCGTCTCTCCACCCTCCCTCTCGGAAGGGAGCCTCTGGCGGTAAAGTTAATATCGTAGATTTCAAATGGTTTGGAGAGCAAAGGACGAATAAGGGAGTAAAAATGTCGGTAAGGGAAACCCCCACACAGGCGCTCATCAGGCAGACATGTGAGGAGTTGAAAAAGATAAAGGAGCTCACGCCTCCGGAGTGGAGCCACTTTGTGAAAACTGGGGTGCACAAAGAGCGCCCTCCAGAGCAGCCTGATTGGTGGTACATGCGTGCGGCTTCAATTCTACGACGGATCTATATAGATGGGCCCGTTGGGATCTCAAGGCTTCGGACTTACTATGGGGGAAGACAAAATCGCGGGCAGGCTCCAGAACATGCGCGAAGGGGTGGGGGAAAAATCATCAGGACGATCCTACAGCAAATGGAACAGGCTGGTTTGGTGACCAAAGTTGAGCGTTCGGGACGTAAGGTGACCCGCAAAGGCGCGGCGATGCTGGAAAAAATAGCTGAAAGTGTAAGGGCGGGGAGGCAGTAAATTTGGAAGACGAACTTGAGGAACTGCGCAAGCGGAAATTAATGGAATATCAGGCTCAGCTCAGGGAACAGCAACGTCAGGCTGCGTTGAAGAGAGAGTACGAACTGCAGAAGCGTGCAGCGATACGCCAGATACTTACTCCAGAAGCTAGAACTCGACTGGCCAATATTCGTGCGGTGAAACCAGAGTTTGCGGAGCAGATAGAGATTCAGCTGATTCAGCTTGCTCAATCAGGTCGGCTCATGTCCAAGATCACGGATTCGCAGCTCAAGGAAATTCTTGCAAAGATTCAAGAACGAAAACGGGAATTCAAGATCAGGAGGGCTTGAATTGGCCAAGAACAAACCCGCAGCGGTGAAACGGAGGTTGGGAAGGGCGGCAAAACTGAAGAGAAGGGCCCCCCTGTGGGTGATGGCCAAGACGAGGGGCAGGATACGGACTCATGTAAAACGTAGAAGCTGGCGGAGGCAACGGATAAAGCCGTGAGGTGAGCCTGTGCCCGAAGAACGCGTTTATGTTATTCCACTGCGGGAGGTAAAACGGGTGCCCAGATATCTCAGAGCGAAAAAAGCATCCAAACTTGTACGGGAGTTTCTGATAAGACACATGAAATCCGACGAGGTAAAATTGGACACAAAGTTAAACCACGAGCTTTGGAAGCAGGGAGTTGAGTCCCCTCCTTCAAAGATAAGGGTACGAGCGGTAAAACAGGATGATGGGTCCGTGAAGGCTTTTCTCGCAGTGGAGCCGGGGCGGTGAAGTGCGGGTCGTCAGGATGGGGTTTAATCAAATCCCATATCTGGGGGCATTCGCCATGTGTACCGATAAGGTTGCGGTGTTTCCCGCGCAACTTCACTTTAGAGGTAAGGAGGCGCGGGAGGTTCTCAACGTTCCTATTATCAAAAGCGTCGTTGGGAAAAGCCCGTTGATCGGGATTTTGATGACCGGAAATTCCAGCGGTTTGATCTCATCTGATCTATTTGATGTGGAAAACGAGGAAAAATTTGGGGAATTGGGTGTGAGCGTCCAGCAGGTCCCCGGGAAGTTCACGGCCTTTGGGAACCTCATACTGGCAAATGATCGCGGGGCCATCGTTAATCCAGATCTCCCGGATGAGGTGATTGAACATATAGGTGAAAGATTGAATGTCCGAGTGGAACGAGGAACGATAGCAGGTATAAAAAATGTTGGAGCGGCAGGTGTCGCGACAAATCAGGGAGCACTCTTACATCCAGACGTCTCCGAAAACGAATTAAGCCTTGTTGAGAAAATTCTCGAGGTTCCCGCAGACGTAGGGACCGCATGTGGAGGGGTGAAGTTCGTGGGATTATGTATTGTGGCAAATTCGAATGGTGCAATAGCTGGGATGACCACCACAGGGCCAGAACTTGGCCGTATAGAAAGTGCGTTGGGATTTATTTAGAGGTGGGGAAATGCGGACGTACAGGATTAGCGGATGGTTCAAACAGGGACTCGAACGTCAAAAGTTCACCAAAGAGGTCTCTGCGCTCTCCGAGAAGCATGCGCTCGAGCGGGTTTATTCGGACCTCGGAAGCAAACATAAACTCAAACGAAACCAAATCAATATAGATGTAGTGATCGAAGTGAAACCCGGAGAAACATCAAATGATGTGAGCCAGGATGGTGCGTGATTAGATGGATCGTTTGACAAGTGATGAACGCGCGCGATTGCAGCAGGTGGTATCTCTTCTCAACAACTACCAAGCGGCCGTGGAGTCGCTTCGTAACCACATTTCCATGCTTACCTCATCGCTTACAGAGGTTTCCATGACGATTGACGCGATTAAGACGGTGAAGGATCTGAGGCCCGGGACCGACATCCTAGTGCCCCTTGGATCGGATTCTTTCATCAGCGCTAAAATTTCCGATTCGGATAAGGTGCTCACTGGACTGGGTGCGGACGTGGTGGCTGAACGATCAGCTTCCGATGCACTAAAATTCTTGGAGTCCAGGACCTCCGAATTGGAGGAAGCAGCACGTCGCGCTAGGGAGGAATTGAGGCGAGTAGAGGAACGTATCGAGTCGCTTAGGCCGGAAGCTGAAAAAATCCTGAACAAGACCCGAGAATCCACGCGAGGGCAATCCGCAGATGTTTGAAAAACTTAAGAAAAAGCTCAAACAAGTCAAAGAGCGCATAATTCGGAAAGTTCCAGCTGAAGAGGTTCCAGAAGCGATGGATGAGACAAAGGAAGCTCCCAAAGAGGTGCAGTCAAGCCCCACACCCGCAGTGTCACAAACTGAGCCAGAACCTCCGTCAGTGGTCCAACCAAAATTGCAGCGTGCTAGGCCGACAAAAGGACTGCGGAGGGTGGTGAAGAAGATATCCCGCAGAGAGCTCTCTCCGGAGGACGTTGAGGACATCCTGTGGGACCTTCAGGTGGGTCTACTCGAGAGCGATGTTGCGGTTCCGGTCGCCGATAAAATCATCGAACGGGTAAAAACAGAGCTCATCGGCAAAAAACTGGGGCTCAGGGAAGATCCCAAAAAATTGGCGGATGAGGTCCTTAGGAAGGCCATCGAGGAAGTGCTGACACCGGAGAAAAAGTTGGACCTTATCAAGATCATCGAGGAGAAGCGTATTCGGGGAGAACCTGCCGTTTTGGTCTTCGTCGGAATAAATGGAACGGGAAAAACAACCACCGTGGCCAAAGTAGCGCGGTATTTGATGGGACGTGGATATAAGGTAGTGCTTGCAGCTGCGGATACTTTCCGAGCGGCTGGGATCGAACAGCTCGAAACCCATGCGGAGCGTATTGGGGCAGAGGTGGTCAAACAACGGCGAGGTGCGGATGCCGCGGCGGTAGCATACGATGCTATAGCTCACGCAAAAGCTCGTGGAATTGATGTGGTGCTCGTGGATACCGCGGGCCGCATGCAGACGGAGGCCAACCTCATGGATGAGATGCGAAAGATCGTCCGGGTGGCCAATCCGGATGTTGTCGTGTTCGTTGGCGACGCACTTACCGGAAACGATGCTGTCGAGCAGGCCAAGACATTTGACGACGCTGTGCATATCAGCGGGTCGATACTGTGCAAGATGGACGCGGACGCACGTGGAGGTGCCGCACTTTCGATATCTCAAGTTACGGGAAAGCCGATCCTCTTTCTGGGTACAGGACAGGGATATGAGGATTTGGTGGAATTCAAACCGGACATCATACTGAACGCGCTTTTCGGCGATTGATGGACGTGTGGTGGTCCAACCCAATATTTCCTCGGGCGTCTATTCAGGGAGAAATGTTCGTAAGGGTTATTACAATTGAGTCAAAATATAAAAGTGACACGGATGATGTCACGACATCGTCTGAGCAAGGCGATGATCTGAATGATGGGCGGACTGACGTGTCTTGTCCAAAAGTCTAGACAAAAGGTTCTACTTCAAAACTAAAAGGGTGGCAAAAATAGTATGGGATTTTACGATCTGCCGAAAGGAGAAAGAGCGAAACTTGTCGAAAAAATGAAGGAAGCGATTGAGAGAGATTTACAAAATGGGGTTAAAGAAAATATTTTGAAGTACGCGTCTGACGGTGACACATACATACGAAAAAACACTTCTCTAATCTTGGGTCGATTGTATCGTGATCGCCCAGAGATTCGTCAACGGATTTTGGGTATTTTGAAAAATTTGTTTGAGAATAGCGATGAAAAAGTGAGGCAGACGGTCATCTATGCCGTTGGTGAAATAGGTAAAATTAATGCCAATGAAATTATGCGAATGCTCGAGATCGCGTTGAACGATGAACATCATTCCGTTAGAAATGCTGTCATCGGTGCTCTAAAACAAATGGGGGAGAAAAATCCCAAGCCAACACTGAGATTTGCCAGAAAATTCTTACATCACCCCAATCCCCAAATTAGGAGGGTGGTTGTACACGGGATCGAACTAAGAGGGAGATCTCATCCTGAGGATATTTTGCCTCTTTTGAAGGAGCTACAAGGTGATAGAAGTAAAAAAGTGCGGGAAACTATCGCCCATGTGTTGGCACAGATAAGCTATAAAGAAGGTTGCTTGGAGAAGGTTTTAAACACCCTAAAATGCTGGAAGGATAAGGAACTGGTTAAAATGGCTTTAAAAGAGGTATTGGATGTTCATAGGCGATATGAAAAATTTAGTGCTAAATCTTACGAAGAAGCAAGAAAATATGTGACACGAGAATTTAGGATGTAGAGACGGGGCTCTTACTGTTATTCGTCATTTCCAATTTGCGGAGAATTTACAGATCAAGTTTGGCCGGTTTCATGGGATCCTTTCAAATGTGAACATCGTCAGGGTGTTTTTGACACCGCCAAGCTTGTGAATTTTTTGGCTGACAGTCGCCGCGACCTCCTCAAATCGCTGTAGCTGGATCTTGACCACGATGTCATGCGGGCCCGTAACTCCATATGCTTCGGTCACACCCTGGATCTTTTTGAGGCTGTTTATTATTTCTTGGACCTTCCCCGCCTCGGCATCTATCAACACAAAGGCAAGCGGCATCTTCATCCCCTTTTTCACACCTTTGGGATTTTGGCAATGGCTTCCTCGACGAGTTCTTTTGGGTATTCATAGTCAACTAGCTTGCCGTGAAGGAAAGCATCCCATGCCGCAAGATCGAAGTGTCCATGCCCGCTGTTGTTGAACAGGATGGCTTTTTCCTCTCCGGTTTCTTTGCATCTGAGAGCTTCGTCCACAACACCCTTTACGGCATGTGCAGTTTCTGGGGCGACCACGAAGCCCTCGGCCTTAGCGAAGAGCTTGGCCGCTTCGAATACCTCGTTTTGGTGGTACGCAGCAGCTTCCATATAACCCTCCTTGGTGAGCTTGCAGAGCAACGGCGCATCTCCGTGGTACCTCAGGCCACCACTGTGAATCGGAGGTGGCACGAAGGTATGTCCGAGTGTGTGCATTTTGAGGAGCGGAGTCATGGCAGCGGTATCTCCAAAATCGTACGTATAGATGCCCTTGGTCAGGGTGGGGCACGCCCTGGGTTCGCACGATACTGCGCGGAGTTCCGGTTTTTTCCCGCTCAGCTTGTCGGCGATGAACGGAAATGCCAATCCAGAAAAGTTGCTTCCGCCCCCAACGCACCCGAACACCACATCAGGGTATTCTCCCGCTATCTCCATCTGCTGCTTGGCCTCAAGACCGACGACAGTTTGGTGGAGCAGCACGTGGTTGAGTACGCTTCCGAGCGAGTATTTGGTGTTCTCATGGGATGCCGCGTCCTCGATCGCTTCCGAAATGGCGATGCCTAAGCTACCAGGACATTTCGGGTCCTCTTTCAAGACGCTTTTGCCGTATTCGGTACGTGTACTCGGGCTTGGGACGCATTCCGCTCCCCATGTCTCCATGAGGACTCTTCGGTACGGTTTTTGTTCGTAGCTCACCTTGACCATGTACACCGTACATTTCAGGCCGAAGAGCATAGTTCCAAATGCGAGCGCGCTGCCCCATTGTCCAGCTCCCGTTTCCGTGGTGAGCCTTTCTACCCCCTCTTTCATGTTGTAGTAAGCCTGAGCTACCGCAGTGTTGGGCTTATGACTTCCCGGGGGGCTCACTCCCTCCCACTTGTAGTATATCTTGGCTGGGGTTTTCAGGAGCTTTTCAAGCCTGCGAGCACGATAAAGCGGAGTCGGACGCCACAGTCGATAGACCTCCCGCACCTCCTCCGGGATCTTGATCCACCTTTCCCTGCTGACCTCCTGTTTGATGAGTTCCATCGGGAAAATCCTTGCTAGAGCATCTGGGCCGATTGGCTCCTTTGTGGATGGGTTCAGCGGCGGGTCGAGCGGTGTTGGAAGATCGGCCTGAACGTTGTACCATGCTTTCGGAATTTCATTTTCGTCGAGCAGAAATTTCGTTTTCTCCACCATATCGACCTTTTTACTGAGGCAGCGCTATTTTAATCTCTTTTGTTCAAATGTCCGTGGGGAGAGATGATGTTACAGATCCTGGCCCAGTTTCCGATCGGCTTTTTTATCGCTCTTTCCGGAGTGCTCATCCCTGGCCCCCTGTTGGCTTATCTCGTGGCAAAGTCATCGACACATGGAGCGTTGACCGGGTTGTTCACGGCAGCAGGCCATATCCTTGTGGAGCTGGTATTGCTTTTCTTACTCATGATCGGACTCGGAATGATACTCCAGAGTCAATTTTTTCAAGTGATAATAGGATTGGTGGGTGGAATTCTTTTGACCATCTTGGGGCTCCTCAGCGTAGTTAAACTTATACAAAATCCCGTTGCCAGGGAAACGGTGGTCAGCAAATACCATCCAGTAGTTGGAGGTATCCTTTTTAGCACCGTCCTGAACCCAAGCGTAATACTGTGGTGGACGACAATTGGATTGGCCACCCTTATGGAAGCATACTTGGTTGCCTCTCTGGGCGGCGTTGTTTTTTGGTTGCTTGGACACTTTACGGCGGATCTCAGCTGGTTTTCGCTTGTCTCGTTTTCGGTTTCTAGAGGCCGCAAATTTTTGGGCACGGGCGTTTATCGGGCCATACTTCTAACGTGCGGTTTCGCGCTGTTAATTTTGGGCATTTATTTCATCGGGAAGTATGTTCCACCTTTTTTTCACTTGATGTGAACTTACAGGTGTGCGTACCTAGCGCCAACGTTTCGATTTTTGATAAATCCTCCGGCTTATCATGGTCTGCTCTACGTTTTTAGCACGTGGTACCTAAATTCTATTGTTATGTCGTGAGCGCCGAGCGAGGGGCGCGATAAAAGTACCCAATTCGAAGGGAGGTGAAAAAATGGAAAAGTCAATGCCGATAGCTATTGGAGCGGTAATCGTTTCGATTGTTGCAATCCTCTCGGCTGCTGCAGCCCTTGTTATAGGACCGACGGCAGCGATAGGCGCGGGTGACGTGGGGACCGCCGAACTTGCAGACAACTCAGTCACCGGTGACAAAATTGCCGACGGGACGATCACCGACGCCGACATTGCTTCAGAGGGGATATCTAGAATCGCTGACAACGCAATCACGGAGGACATGCTGTCGGCCGAGGCGCTTGCGGCAATTGAGAACATTGCCGACAACTCGATCACGAGCGCGATGGTTAAAGATGGAAACATTGACACAGTTGACCTAGCGGACAACTCCGTTACATCGGAAAAGATTGCGGATGACACCATCGTTGCAGAGGACATAGCAACTGGTGGTGTCACGACCGACGAAATTGCAGATGACACGATCACCGCGGCAGATATCGCAGCCGGTGCAGTTACGACGACTGAAATTTTGGACGGGACCATCGCTACCCAAGACATTGGAGACAGCGCAGTAACCTACGACAAGATGGCGATCAAGATAAAGTGTGGGCTTGCGACGAACGTGGTTCATGGAAGTACGATAAATCACAATTTGGGAGTGGTTCCGACATCAGTAGTCGCGACTCCCGTTTGGGACTCAAGCATTGAAGCGGGGAACGCGGTGCTGCATGTAAATGTCGAAAATGTAACTGCGAACAGCTTCGATGTGGCCCTGTGGATTGAAATCGAAGGTAAACCGCCTATCCTATTGGACAAAGTCGATGGAATTGCATGGCCACCTGAAAACATCTACTGGATCGCGGTATACTCGCCCTAACTTGCCCCACAGCGAGATGCGGCTGGAAGGATGGGAGCTCCCGCTCACATCTAGCTAGTGCTAGCTTGAGCCTTGAACGAACAACCAGCCACTCCCCCAATGTCCTCCCGTCTAATCGCTGATGAGCTTTGCACCTGCCTCTAGGGCATCCTTTATAGCCGTGGGATGCCTCATGATATCTTCTTTGTCCTCAACTTTTGAGAACAGTAGATCTCCCGCGTACCTCACCCCGATGGTCGTAAAAAAAGCCTTCACGGTCGCAACCGCCCCCTTGAACAAATGCGGGCGCTCCATACCTCCGACAGATATGAAAAATCCTTTGCGGTCTCCCTCTCCGAATTTTTTCTTCAGCTTAAACCTCCTGACCCAGATAGCCTGGCAGCGGTCTACCATGGATTTCGATTGTGCAGGGAGTCCCATGAAGTAGATAGGTGATGTCAAAATAATCACGTGTGATTTGAGCAGTTTTTTGTAAAGCCATTTCATATCGTCGTTGATGGGACACTCACCAGTTTTCTCACACTTGCCGCAGGAATTGCATGGAGTTATCTCGAGCTCGCGGAGGTAGATTTTTTCCACGCTCGCGCCTTTCATTCTTGCGCCTCTAAGCACCTGGTCCAATAGGATGTCGGTGCTTCCGCCCTTCACCGGGCTCCCTGCAAGTGCCAAGACCGTTTTTTTAGTCAAGGTACACCACAACACTTCTTTTACTCGAAGTGGATTTCCCTGCCAGTTTTTGATGATTCCAAAATTGCCAACGACATTTTCAACGCTTTTTTTGCATCCAGCAGTTTCACCACCGGTTCCTCGTGTCCGATCACCACAGATTTGATGAAGTACTCATCCTGCGGCTTGTGGCCCCACCTTTCTGGCCGGACCAGCTCGAATGGCCATTCCTTCTGCTCCTCTTTTCCGGAGTAGAGGACGACCTTCTCGGGACCATCCGCTACAACGGCACCCCCATTCTCGCCGATGATTTCCATCTTCATGGGAGGCCCCATGGTCTGCGCGACACTGCCACTGAACTCATTTACCCATGTGGCGCCGTTTTTGAACTTTATCACGTTTGCCACGGTGTAACCCAAGGTGCCGAATTGCGGTAGCTCCTGCCACTTGAGGGTCGCATACAGAGAGATGGGTTCAGAGTTCAAAAGCCAGCGCGATAGGTCCATGCAAAAAACGGTCATGGTGGGTATCGGTCCGCCGCTTTCCTTGTTCCAAATCCAAGACCCTCGCGGCCATTGTCTTGCGAGGCTGTCTGCGGGCACGAACTCCCTGAAATGGACAAACGTTGGGTCCCCGATTTTGCCTCCATCGATGAGTTCTTTCGATTTTTTGAAGCACGGGGCGAAGCGGTAGCAGTGGCCTGGCATCACCCGGGTACCCCTTTCTTCCGCCAATCTGTTGAGTCGGTCTATCGTCTCTGGAGTGTCGCCCGGGGGACACTCGACGATGGCGGGTTTTCCGGATCGGATAATCTCCTCGGCAATGGGACCAACAAACCTTGGGGGAATAGCACAGATGACAGCATCGACCCCTGGGTCCTCAAGCATTTTTCTAAGATCGGTATAGTATTTTTCAACCTCAAAGCCCAGTTTTCTTGTGAATTCGCTGAACCTGGCATGCTCCTCAGGAAACTTCGACCATGCGGCGACTATCCTTGCCTCCGGTATTCTGCTCAAAGCTCTGGAGTGAACCCTGGCCATAAAGCCTAGCCCTGCAAGACCTATCCCTACTTTTGTCATCACACATAGTTTTTGGGATTACATTAAAAACATGCTGGGTTCGAGGGTTGAATTGAGGAGGATAGGAACCCTAGAGTGGTAGTGCCACCTTGGTCGGAGCCTCTAAATTTGATGAGAATAAGTGAAAGCTAAGATACTTTCATTGTGCTAATGTCTTGAATGTCCGTATAGTGTGGGATCGTAAAAAGGCCAGTTGACTACCTCCGCCGCACGTTTTTTGCCGTGGATTTCGACAGATATTTTATCTCCCACATCTAGCCCGGGCCTGGCATAGCCCATTGCAATCCCAATTTTGAGCAACGGAGAGAAAGTACCGGAGGTAACCGCCCCAACTTTTTCATCCCCCTTGAAAATTCCGTACCCCTGTCTTGGCACGCCCGCTTCAAGCATCCGCAATCCTATCCGAACGCGTTTGGGCCCTGACCTTTTCTGTTCTAACAGAGGGGCACGACCTATGAACTCACCTTTCTCGAATTTTACGGCAAATTCGATAAGGGCCTCGAGGGGGGTGATCTCCTCCGTCAGCTCGTTGCCATAGAGACACAGGCCGGCTTCCAATCGTGTCGTGTCGCGCGCTCCCAGCCCGCAGGGTTTAAGCCCCGCTCCCCTGCCAGTTTGTAGTAAAGTTTTCCACAGTTTCTCAGCCCTGGCGGGATTTGTGGCGGGCTCGTCGAAAATGAAGAGTTCGAAACCATCCTCTCCCGTGTACCCGCTTCTGCTCACAAGCGTCTGAACGCCGGCGACATCTGTTCGCGTTGCTCTGTACCGTTTGAGTTGGGTGAGGTCGAGCGTGGTGAGTGGTTGAAGGATTTGCTGCGACCTGGGCCCCTGAAGAGCTAACAAAACTGTAGTGGCGGAGATGTCCCTAATGATCACTTCCTCATTCCGATGCCCCGAGAACCAGCCGTTTATCTTTTCGACATTGACGGCATTGCAAACGACGATGAACTCCCGTTTTCCCGTTCTGTATACCAATACGTCGTCCATGACACCACCCGCTTCGTTGAGAACGGTTGAGTATTGTGCCTCCCCGATCTCGAGTCTGGCGACATCGTTGGAGGTGAGGCGTTGCAGGAACTCTATTGCTCCAGAGCCCCGCACGTCCAATTCACCCATGTGGCTGGCATCGAAGAGTCCAGCTGCTTTACGCACCGCCAAGTGCTCCTCGGCAATGGAGCTGTACTTCAGTGGCATCTCCCACCCGGCGAAGTCAACGAGCTGCGCTCCAAGCGACCGGTGGATATTGGCTAGGTGGACATGTTTCATCTCACGCCCAAAGTGGGATGAACGCCACGCAAAATAAATTTTGTTTGATTTGTCTCTCGATGAACCGCGGGATTACAATCCTTTTTGACTTGTCGGTGGGCTTCCACGGTGAAAAACTTTTATGTCATATTAAATGCTGACTTTGAGTGGGCGAGCACTTGGCTATTCTGACAATAGAGGATTTGAGTGTCAAAATCGCAGGGAAGCTGGTGCTGGATGGGGTAAACATAGAGGTTCCCGAAGGAGAGACTCACGTCTTGCTGGGCCCCAATGGTTCGGGAAAGACCTCGTTGATAGCGTCAATCCTGGGGTTTCCGAACTATCACATCGTCTCGGGCAAGATCCAGTTCGACGGTAGAGATATCACCGCCCTGCCAACGGCTGAACGGGCGAAACTGGGGATCGGGGTGGCATTTCAAAACCCTCCGCCGATAAGTGGCGTTAAGCTAGGCGATGTTTTTCGATACCTTGCAAAAGGGGAAGTGGACGAGATAGAGCTGAGCAAAATAGTGAATCTTCCTGTGGAGTTTCTAGAAAGGGATTTAAATTTGGGATTTTCCGGGGGTGAGCTAAAGCGGTCGGAAATTTTTCAGGTGCTCGCCCAGAGGCCGAAGTTTGCGATATTCGACGAGCCGGACTCCGGGGTCGATATCGAGAACTTGAAGATAATTGGCAAGGCGATAAGCGGATTCTTAAAGGGACGGTCGGGTCTGTTGATCACCCACTTCGGTCACATTCTGCGTTACGTCAAGGCAGATGTGGCGCATGTGATATGTAACGGTAAGATTTTCGACTCAGGGAAGCCGAGCGAGATGTTCAACTTGATCATGAAACGGGGGTACAGGTGGTGCGATGCTCAAAGGTAAAAAAACTCCGCCAAAAACGGTAGAGGAACCAGCGCTGCCAGGTCCCGATTTGGATATCAGGGTTTTCAAAAGAGAAGCCGTGCCCTGGCCTTCCTGTGCGGTTTCCACCCTACCGAAGGACATCACCCAGAGGGCGCTGAGCGTTGGTGTGAGCGTGGATGAAAAGGAGAGGTCCGGCACTTATTTTCAGATAGACAAGTCTGCAGTTTTCAAAAGGATCAAAAAAGCATTTGAAGGGAAAGCGGAAGTAATGAGCACAAAGGACGCCCTCAAAAAGTATCGCTGGGCAGAGGATTACTGGTGGAGACTCGTCAACGCTGATGCAGACAAGTACACCTCATTGGTAGACCAAAAATGGGATCAGGGCTACTTCATCAGAATATTCGAGGGTCAAAAGATCGAGCTTCCCCTGCAGGCATGTCTTTTCGTTTCCAGGGAGAATTTCAACCAGAATGTCCACAACTTGATAATCGCAGAGCCAGATTCTGAAGCTCAGATTATAACGGGCTGCACGGTTCACCCAAACGTTCATCGTGGCTTGCACGTTGGTGTATCGGAATTCTACGTGAAGAAAAATGCAAAGCTCACCTTCACAATGGTTCACAATTGGGCCCAAAATTTCGATGCCCGTCCGCGCACCGCTGTCCTGGTAGATGCTGGCGCGACATTTGTGAGCAATTACATCTGTTTGAAACCCGTGAGGAGCCTTCAGATGTATCCGGTTGCCTATTGCCGGGGAGCAAACTCAAGGGCTAGCTTCAACACCATCCTGCACGGAGGCAAAAATTCTTATCTGGATGTGGGCTCGAAAGTGGTCCTTCAGGGCAGGGGCAGCAGGGGGGAGGTCATCGCGCGAGCTATCGCTACGGACAAAGCGCAGATAAAAGCTCGTGGACTCCTGGTGGGTGAGCACGAGGACTCAAGAGCACACTTGGAATGCAGGGGGCTTTTGCTATCCGACCAAGCGTCCATTCACGCCATTCCCGAACTAGTGGGAAAGGTGGAGGGAACCGAGCTTTCGCACGAAGCCGCGGTCGGCAGGATAGCGGCGGAGCAGATTCAGTATTTGATGGCTCGTGGGTTCTCCGACTCTCAGGCGAAGGCGCTGATTATCCGGGGGTTCATGGACGTTGGTATTTTCGGTCTTCCGGATGTCTTAAAGAGCGAGATCAAGCGCATGGTCGACACAACCATCGCTGGATCTCTTTAACGCTATTT
>QMWE01000008.1 GCA_003661465.1 Hadesarchaea archaeon | reverse complement strand
TGCGTCGCTCTTCTTCGAGAAAGTTTTTAAGCTGTTCCGGATTCGTTATGTTTATCTTAGCATCTGTCTCAGTCTCTTTCACCTCAAGTGCCAGATTTAGAAGAGCTATCTTGGCATTCTCCTTTCGCTTCGGCATTCCCGGATGAACGACTTCTTTATCCAGCACTATGCCTTGGATGAGCTGAGAGTCAGCAGAGCTTCCACCCGTTTTTTTCTCTATTTTGATATTATCGATATCGGCCTCTAGTTTGCCATCCACCTCTTCGACTATTTGTTTGACGGCTTTAACACAAAGTTCTGCTAGTTTTTCACCGCGAATTTCAGATCCTTTGCTGCTCATCGAAGTTTTTGCTATCTGTTTGAGGATCTTGTCGTCGTCTTTTGAAATAGGTACAGCCATTTTGTCCAAAACCTTATATGCTTTTTCAGCGGCGAGCCTGTAACCGGACACTATGACGGTTGGATGGATATCTTGATCAAGCATCTCTTCCGCTTTTTTGAGAAATTCTCCGGCTAGGATCACCGCTGTGGTGGTTCCATCTCCCACCTCATCCTCTTGAGCCTTGGAAACTTCGACCATCATCTTGGCAGCCGGATGTTCTACATCCATCTCATCCAGAATCGTGACACCATCGTTAGTTATCGTGACATCGCCTAAGTTGTCAACCAGCATTTTGTCCATGCCACGAGGTCCAAGGGTAGTTCTAACCGCCTCAGCTATCGTGCGCGCGGCCATGATGTTCATGCGCTGCGCATCTCGGCCGAAATACCGTTGTACCTTTTCCGGAAGGATGAGTATCGGTTGTCCCCCCAATTGACTAGCCATATAGATCCCCCTATATTCCTCTACCTAGTTTGTTAGTAGACGTTCTATTAATTATCACGACTTTTTGGGTTATAAAAATCTTACTCTTGAGGGTCATCAAAGGACTCCCTTCCTGATCTCCTCTATCTGTTCGGAAAATTTTCTATATGCTTCACTCTGTTTTAGTTTTTCCACGTCGCGTCTATAAAGATCGGACTTCAACTTCCTACCCGTCTTTTTCTCCCATTCATCAAAAGAGACCCCCTGCGCCGCTTGGGTTTTGTCACGATACCACTCTGGAATGACGTTGAACGCGCAGAAGGGTATAACTCGATTATCGGTCATGGTATAGTGAATACAGCAGCGTTTAACCCGCTCTATGTCATAATTGTAAAGATCCATGAAGTGCATCATGCCTATAAAAAGTGACTTCATGTGGAACTGACCTATGGCATTATAATCATGTTTAACCAAAGCGTTGAAAATTATCTTGTTCACATCTATCCCCTTCGGCTTTTTCTTTTTGTCGATAAATTTTCCTATGTTGTAAAGAAGTTTCGTCACAATAAGCATCTTGTTTTTACCGGCTTTGAGCTCTTGAGATTTCTCATCAAGATATTCCAAAAAACCTTCCACATCGACAAAACGTGTAATAGGCACCAAGTTCCCGTTACTCTTGAACACATATGTGGCAGCACCACAGGCAAAATGGCTGCTTAGGTCATACATAGGGCGATTAGTCAGCGAGGCAACAAAATCGCTTATAATCATAGCTGTGGGCACGGGGAAAAAATCTTCCTCCCTTATCGCGCCATCAGTTTGTTCTTCAATCTTCTTTATCACATCGGAGTTCGTTATTCGATAGCGTTCTCGTTCTTTTTTGGGCATCCTCCCAACCAAGGAAACTGGCTGGAAATTCACGCCCCTGACGATATCCATATTTTTAAAACCGAATTTTAAAATATCACCGACCTCGTGGTCGTTGACAGAATTGATAACGGTTGGAACCAAAACTATCCCCAGCCCAGCTTTTCTTGAGTTCTCCATGAGTTGGGGCACCTCCCAGTGGTTTTTTGGATTGGTTTTTTCCGAAACTCCGTCGAAACTGAGATACAGCGTGTTCACTCCGGCCTTCCTCACCTGTTCGACGAGATCAGGGTTGTAGGCCAACTTAATCCCGTTGGTGTTAAGCTGTACGTGATCTATGCCGTGCGATTTTACTATTCTGATTATCTCCAGCAAGTCATCTCGCAGACATGGTTCTCCTCCGGTAAGCTGAACCGCATTACATGGAATGGGTCTCTCGCTACGGAGGACTTTGACCATGTCCTCGATTTCTTTCAATGTTGGCTCATAGACGTAACCAACCCTACCCGCATAGAAGAAGCAATACCAGCAGGTCAGGTCGCATCGATTTGTCACCACTATATTTGCCAGCGCGGTGTGACTGCGATGTAACCTACAGAGACCACAATCTTTCGGACAAACTGGATTACTCTTTGTAACCTGTGGATTTTCCACGCCTTTTCCATCTCGGGCATAACGCTCTGCACGCTTGTACCACTCATAAGATCCCGAATAGAGATCCTCTACCTCACCGTGTTCCTCACAGGTTTTTCTCATCCATACTTTTCCATCACGCTCGAATACAATCGCGGGGATGATTTTCAGACATTCAGGACACACGGAAAGCGTCTTTTTCAATTCTCGCATATCTCTGCCATTCACCACTTAAAGGGGTGAATATTTAAAACTTCTCAAACTTTTCTAGATATGAAAAAAGTGAGGTCATGGAAAAACCACGCCGTCTCCTTCGGGAACTCGGTCTGACCGAGTATGAAGCTAGAACATACACAACTTTGGTTTCAAACGGACCTTCTACAGCTGGTGACCTAAGTAAGGCTTCCAACGTACCGTATTCCAGGATCTACGAGATTCTCTCCAAATTAGAACGAAAGGGATGGGTAGAGATCCGAGCTACGAGGCCGATCATGTACAAGGCCAAGGCCCCCGCCGAAGTGGTAAGGCTCTTGAAAATCGAACGAGAATACCAACTCAAGAAACTTTGTGATGGCATTGTCAGGGAACTTGAACCTCTGTACGAACATAAAGCTGAGACCAAAAAGCCAAACATATGGATCATCAGAGGGGGACAAAATCTGATCAAAAAGATATGGGAAATGCTGGCCCGAGCCAAAATCGAAGTTCTCGTATCTCTGCCGCCATTGGACAAGGAGCTCGTGAAATTAAGTTCTATCCTACCGGCCATGCAAGCAAAAAACATATCCATGAGGATGATGGTAACTGAAAAATCTAAGATAGAGCCCCAACTGCTCGAAACCGTAGAGATAAAGCGGAGAAAAACCCTCTTTGGGGGAGGAGTCGTCATTGATGGCAAGGAGGTCTTGCTGGTGATGGGAGAAGAAGGCGAACTCGTAGGGATATGGTCCGACGAGGTCGGGCTGGCACGTTTCGCTAAGGAATATTTCGAATACCTGTGGAAGGATTCTAAACGGGTGTGACAGATGTTGAACGGACTGCTCCAATTATTTGGCACAGCTATCTGGTTCATCCTACCCGCGTACGTGGCAAACGCCACTCCGGTGATCTTAGGTGGCGGATCCCCATTGGATGGGGGAAAAAAGCTGAAAGACGGCCGTCCGATCTTCGGACCAGGAAAAACCATACGAGGATTCATGGCGGGAGTAATAGCTGGATCGGCCATGGGCGGGCTGGAAGGAGTGGTGGAACAATCTCATATTTACTTCCTCCTCGGGTTTCTGCTTTCTCTCGGTGCCCTAGTTGGCGATCTCCTGGGAAGCTTTATCAAACGTCGTCTGAACATCCCTCGAGGGAGACCAGCTCCAATCTTGGACCAGATTGGCTTCGTCGTTTTTGCTCTGGTTTTCGCTAGTCCGGTGATGCTACCAAGTGGAGAGATTATCTTGACCATTCTAGCGATCACGCCTCTCATCCATCTCGGTACTAATCTCATCGCTTACAAATTGGGTTTGAAAGACAGACCTTACTGATCGGGAGATGCCATTTGAACGAAAAATATGATGTGTTTGGAATCGGGACCGCACTCGTGGACTATTTCGTCCGTTCAAATGAGAGGATCTTGAAAGAAAATGGTTTGGAGAAAGGATCCACAAATTTTCTTCCTCGAGAAAAACTCGATAAATTGCACGTCAAACTTTCACGGTCAATTTTCGCCTGCTTCCCAGGAGATAACGCGCGCAATGTATGTGAGGGCATCAGCTTTCTTGGGGGGAGATCGGCCTACGCTGGCCGTGTAGGCGAAGACATGGAGGGTGAGTTCTTCCAAAGAAGTCTTAACGCTCAACGAATAGAGTCCCTTGTCGAAGAGAAACCGGGAAGGACTGGAAAGACCATAACGTTCATAACTCCAGATTTTCAGCGCACTTTTGCCGCAGATCTTGGAAACGGTATTGAGTATGAATCTCTCCCAGCCAGTCATATCAAGAATTCTCGCTTTCTGTACCTCACCTCCATAACCCTTCTTTCCAGGGGCAACATCTCAAAAAACGCTAGAAAAGCTTTGAACCTTGCAGGAAAAACCGGGGTGCAGATCGCGATTTCTCTTGAGAATCCTCCGATGATTCTGGATAACAAAAACGACCTAATGGATATCGTTTCATCGTCGAATGTCCTGTTCGCCAATGAAGCGGAGATGAAAGCCCTAATCGGTTCGAGTGATGAAAAAAAGATGAAAAACCTATTAGAAAATATTCCCATCATCTACCTCAAAAAAGGTAAAAATGGCTCCGTGCTCCTTTCACGCAAAGATCGATATGTCATTCCAGCATATCCCACACGGGTCGTCGATACGACTGGAGCTGGAGACTTTTATGCTGCGGGAGTTTTGTTCGGACTAAGTCGAGGACAATCCGCTGAAAAGGCTGGACATAAGGGCGCAAAGCTCGCCGCAAAAGTGATCGAGAGATTTGGCGCCACACTGTCATCTCTTCGTCTTAAACCGGCCGAGGTCACAATTAATCAAACATAACATTTAATCGTCGAACATCGTAAATCAAAAGAGGGAACCAAATGGGCAAGGTCACAGGTGTTTGCAGTGTGTGTGGACGAGCAAGCATCGAAGTCCATAAGTGCGGGGTGTGCGGAGCCACTGTTTGCTCACGTTGTTTTATACCTGACATCAACGCCTGTAAGAGATGTATGCAGAAAGGACTTTGGGTCGGGGATTCCGGTCCCAAATAAACTTTTATAGTGGCGATGGCTCTGCTCACAGATGAAAAGATCGAAGAACTTGATAGATTGCTTACCGAGCTGAAAAAACAGGCGGGCTCCGGCATACCAGTGATCGTGGAAGGAGCGGATGATATCAAAGCACTGAGAAACCTTGGAGTAGAGGGCCGATTTTACAAGATATCTGGAGGAAAATCCATGATACACTTCATCGAAAGCTTTTCCGGGTCTGAAAAAGTCATTGTCCTGACTGATTTCGACCGCACCGGTGACGAGCTGGCTAAATTCTGCGCAAGACATCTAAAACAGCTTGACATAGAACCAATCATCGAAATCAGAAAAAAACTAAAATCGATACTCCACAAAGAAGTAAAGGATATCGAAGGGCTTGCAAAGTTTTTGTTACATCAATACGCTGAACTCAAAAATTAGTCCACATTACGTGAAGCTCGAAGGAAAAATCTCTTGACCAAATGAGGCTCTATTCCGATTGACAGGAGCTTTCGCTTGATCTCTAGTTTTGTCTTCCCCTGTTTCCTCAACCTAGAATAGATCTTTCCCATCGTCTCAAAAATCTCATGGGGAAAACAAACCCAAGCATCTGTGTTCCGCGCTTTGAAATCTGGTATCACCACGGACCAAGGTTTGTGATAGAGGGTACATATCTTCACCTCTTTAGCCCCACGTTCGAATAGATGTTCTCTGACTATCTTCAGGCTATTTCCAGAATCGGCTATATCGTCCACCAAAAGTATCTTTTTTCCGTTTACATCGGTGGAGACAGGTTGAGTGATCTCGGGCTTTGAACGGGTTTTGTATATGTCCTTATAATACTCCACCCTGACTGTAGCAACCTCTGGTAAACCGAGCACATCGGACAAAATCCTGCCTGGAATCCATCCGCCCCGAGAGACAGCCACTATCAGATCGGGACAATACCCGCTATGTTCCACTAACCTTGCCACTCTGATGCAGAGGGTGTAGATGTAATCCCAGTTTGGCACTTCGTATTTCTCCGGTCTCTTGGGTGAACTCATGGTTACACAATTGGTGCTGTGACCATCACCATGTGAACTACTCCTAGCTTTCACAGGGGGCTTTTCCGCTTCAGCAACGGGATTTGTTTTTGATGGGTAAAGACGGAACCTGTACGATAGCATTGACTCATCCCTCATGTATTTAGCCGGGGGTTCTTTATATAGAAAAACTCGGCTTCTCCGCTCCCTCCTCTCGGAAGGGGGCTTGAACGCCCCCCAGCAAATATTGATTTACCTCCCCCAGCAATACCGTTTGGAGGTGTATGGAGTGCCTGAGTGGTTGGTTTTTCTTGTCTCTATAATACCCTTCATCGAGCTACGTGGCGCCATCCCATTAGCTATCCTTGCGGGTTATAGCCCAGAACTCGCGTTCGCCGCGTGCGCGCTGCTGAACCTACTGGCGATTCCAATCGCATTTGTCCTTTTGGATTTTATTCTTCCCCCAATCCTCCAAAGGGTAGAGCTCGTAGAAAGGATGTTCAGGTGGGCGGTGAGACGCGCGCAGAAACATCGGAATCTGAGCCTACTAGGACTCACTCTCTTTGTTGGCATTCCTCTCCCTATCACCGGCGCGTATATGGGTTCGCTTATAGCTTACATCGCAGGGTTGAACAGAAAACATGCAACCGTGGCAATCGCGACAGGTGTCGTCATCGCGGGCGTACTAATTTGGGTGTTAGCAAGCTTCGGGATAATTTTTATTCGAGGGCTCTCACACAAGTTTTAGTTGTTATAAATATAATAACGCTAAACAAACAGCTTTTTAGGTTAGAACGCAAAAAAAATTAAACCGATTACCGAATCAAGCCAGAATCACCATCAGGCTCATTCTGGCGCCTGTAGGGCGTGTTGCCCGTGGAAGAAAAAAACATGAGAGAATTAGTAGCCGAAAAGCTCGGCAAAAAGGAGGGATCATCCATGCGAGAGGATGTTGGTACGACCAAATATCTTATTCACGCCAGAATAGAGGCAAATGGCGTGGTAGAACGTCCTGATGTGGTGGGCGCGATTTTTGGACAAACCGAAGGACTTTTGGGCGAGGACCTGGATCTCCGTGAGCTGCTGAAGACCGGGAGAATCGGAAGAATTAACGTAAATATTGACTCAAGCCATGGAAAATCCTCAGGGACCATCACCATCCCGTCCAGCCTTGACCGCATAGAAACATCCATCATAGGCGCGGCGCTCGAGACCATAGACCGAGTTGGGCCATGCGAAGCCAAGATAAAAGTAGAAAAAATTGAGGACGTGCGCAGCGAGAAACGAAAATTCGTTATTGAGAGAGCCAAGGCGCTTTTGGAGAGATTTGGAGAAACCGCTCCCGAGACGCAGGAGATAACCGAAAGGGTGAAGGAGTCCGTACGTTTGGAGGATATAGGCGAGTACAAGGGGCTGCCAGCCGGACCTGGAGTTCAAAGCTCGGATGCCATTGTAGTTGTGGAAGGCAGAGCAGATGTCTTGAATCTGCTTCGCGCGGGTATCAAAAACGTGATAGCTGTGGAAGGGACAAACGTGCCTCCAGCGGTGGTGGAGCTATGCAAAAACAAAACCGTCACAGCATTTCTTGATAGTGATCGGGGAGGCGATCTGATCCTGAAAGAGCTGCTCCAGGTCGCAAACGTGGATTTTGTGGCTCGTCCACCACCGGGACGTAGCGTTGAGGATCTAACTAGAAAGGAGATAATCAAGGCTCTACGTGACAAGATACCAGTTGAGCAGGCAATAGAAAGGTCCAAATACAGAAAACCTCAGACGGCAGAAAAAAACCAAATCGAGTACTTACGAGAGCACCTGAACAAACTTCGAGGAACGTTAAGGGCCCACCTGCTGGATGAACGACTTGAGGTCATAAAAGAAACCCAAGTTCGGGAGCTTAGAGACATCCTCTCAAAGGTGAACGGTGTGAAAGCCGTGGTCTTTGATGGTGTGGTGACTCAAGAACTGGCGAACCTCGCGGCAGAAAAAGGTATAAAATTTTTGGTTGGGATGCGATCCCGACTGGAGTCAACACCTAAAAACCTGCAAATACTGACTTTTGATCAAATGGGGAAATCAAGATACGGGCGGTGAATTAGTTCTCAACGGAACGTTCCATGGCTATGGCCGTTTCCCCATCCTCGTAGTAATAAGGTATCTCCCCCACCATTTTAAATCCAAGTTTTAGATAAAATCGCTGTGCATCAATGTTGCTTTTTCTGGTCTCAAGCCGAACGAGTTTTGCTCCCTTTTCCTTAAGGCGGTTTATCATTTGTTCCATAAGGGCAGAACCAATATATTGTCTTCTGTACATGGGGTCAACGCCAATCGCCAAAATGTGCCCAGTTGCTCTCCATTTGATCACACCTATCACATAACCCACCACTTTTCCATCTACCTCCGCCACCAAGAAACCGTCTGGATGCATGATAAGCAGACGATTGAGCAACGAAAGAGGATACGGATCCTTGAAACATTTGTACTCTATGCTGAGAACAGTGGAAAGATCTTTCTCCATAGCTTCGCGTATATGTACTATTCGCTGAGTCACCATCGAAACGACCTCAACTATGTTTTAAGGAATCACGATAAAATCTTTTGGAGATGAAACGCTCTTAAAACAGCTGAGGTGTGAAAAATGGGATTGCTGGATCGTTTCAAAGATATTTTCAAGGGACCGGAAAAACCAATACCAAAATTTACACCTTTTGAGGTGGTGGAAGTAAAAAAAGGTTCTTATGTCAAGTTCGAGATGACGCTTAAAAAATATGGCTTGATCATGCTCATCGTCGGAAAACGTGGATCTGGAAAAAGCGCGCTCGGTATGCAGTTTTTGGCGTGGTTCCACCACATCGCCAAGAGAAGATGTTATGGGATAGGATACGGTTCAGCAAAGTTGCCCAAGTGGATTCGTAAAGCAAAAAACGTGGACGAGATACCAAATGATTCTGTGGTGCTCATCGACGAAGCTGCTATTCTCTTCTTCTCGCGAGAATCAATGACCTCGATGAACAAAATGTTGAGCAAACTCATGGCGATAGCACGTCACAAAAATCTGTCCATGATCCTCATCAGTCAAAGTTCAGCCATGATAGAGGTCAATGTACTGAGGTTGGCCGATGTGTTATTGCTCAAGGAACCATCCATGTTCCAAGCAAGATTTGAGCGGAAGGCCCTCCAAGATATCTTCAGGCACGCCAAAAAAATTTTCAGAGAATTAGACGATCCCACGAGTTATTTTTACGTTTATTCGGATGAATTCGAGGGACTCGTACGATACGAATTACCTTACTTTTGGAACGACAGCATAAGTCGCTCCTTCCGTGAATTTCGAAATAAGTGAAACTAGAACGCGAGAGTTGACTATGCGAGTTCTACTCCGAGACATGAAACACGGAAAAATTAAACTGGTAGCCGAGAGCTTGGATGATCTCTGGCACCTGCAGCACATTGTGGAACCTGGAGATATCGTCGTCTCATCAACTTGGAGAAGAGAACGGAAAAAAAGCGACAAAACCAGACCAGAACGTCTTGAGAAACGACGTGTTACCCTATCACTGAGGGTGGAGAAAGTAGAGTTTTACAAACATGCAAATCGGTTAAAAATACTCGGAATAATCGTCGATGGTGAGGATATTGGAAGACACCACTCGTTCAATTTGGGGCTCGGATCCATCCTAACCGTGATAAAAGAGTGGAAACCACATCTCATCCATCGCATTAAGGAAGCTGTTCGATCGAGCAAGAAGCCACGCGTATTGCTTGTCGCTCTAGACGATTCTTCTGCAGAACTCGCACTTGTCCGTCAGTACGGCTTGGAGGAACTAGGAACCATCTTTTTTCATGGAAGGGGAAAGCGGTATGCGGTAAAAAGTTCTGACGAAAAAGAGGAATTTTTCAAGTTGGTTAAAGCGATAAATGAGGTAATCTTCCGAGAGGGGATTCAAAAGTTGATCGTGGCTGGCCCTGGCTTTGTAAAAGAGAGATTTGCCGAATTTTTACAAGAGAAATTTCCAGAACTCTATCAAAAAATGGAGATGGACAGCGTCAGTTCTGGTGGTAGGGCCGGACTCTACGAGATAGTAAGACGTGGGACGGTAGAACGTGTCTCCAAGGAGGATCGACTGTCGTACGAAACACTGCTCGTGGAAAAACTCATGTCGGAAATAGCCAGATCCGGCCTCGCTACGTACGGAAAAGACGAGGTCAAACGTGCGGCCTCGATTGGGTCCATAAAAAAATTGCTAGTGTCAGATAAGCTTCTCAGATCTGGCCAAGTAGAAGCCATTCTCGAAGAGGTAAGGAAGACAAGAGGCGATGTGGTGATCATCAGCACGGAACACGACGCCGGAAGACAACTCTTGGCTTTGGGAGGTCTCGCGGCTCTGCTGAGATTTCGGATGTGACCCCCTCCCCTCGCGTGCGCAAGGGGCTTCCGCTTTTCCTTCACGTTACCTCCTCACCGCCTCTGCTCGGAGCGCGTTTCGCGGAAGCTTTTCCTTTTTGAGTATTACAGCTCCCGCTTCCGCCCACCGGACTCGATCCCATCTCTCTTGGCAGTTGCGGAAGTCTTGGTCTCCACAGGCGTAAATTCGGGGTTACCCTTCTCTACTCGACATACACTTGCAGAGGTTCCTCATAAACGGAAAAAACGGCTTTCATCTCTCGACCTTCGGAGGGGGACTTTCAACCACAGAAGTTAAAAACTGAGACCAGTACCCAATGTATTTTTATCTTCCAATGCAACCCAAATATGGGATGAAAAAATGTTGGAAACCTTGACGATGACGCCTGAAATCGTTACGAACATATCCGAGGCCCTAAAAAACGCCAGTCCTGTGGTACTTATCGTGCTTGGAGCACTGCTCTTTTTCTTCGCCGGAGCGGTGAAATGGCTTGTTAAAGTAGCAGGTGTGGGAATGGTGATCTACGGGTTGCTGATCATCCTAGGATATATCTGATCGGCTTGAATTATTGCCGCGATTTGAGAGTCACTTAAAATATATCCGATCAGGTCCCCAATATCTGCCGAATGAATGCCATTCCAATTTGTGGATCTCCAGCACTATTGGTGAAGACCAAAGGTGAGCGCGTACTTGTAGTTGCCGATTTACATCTAGGCATAGAAAGCGAGTTAACGAAAAGGGGCATGGCACTGCCCAGCCAAATCCCTCGAGCAAAGGAAGAACTCGTCAGATTGATGAACAAACACCAAGTCAACCGATTGATCTTTTTAGGGGACGTCAAACACAACATACCAATAGCTAGCTGGCGCGAATGGCGAGAACTTCCGCAATTTTTCGAAGAACTCACACAACTAGCTCGCGTGGATATAGTCCGTGGAAATCATGATGGTGGGATAGAGGGAATGATATCCAAAAACGTTACAGTTCACGACGCGAGAGGCATAGTGCTTGGAAAACGAAAACGCATAGGGCTAATGCACGGACACACTTGGCCTTCTCCAGATCTTTTAGACACACAGATAATTGTAATGGGACACAATCATCCCGTCATCGAGCTAAGAGACAAATTCGGCGGGAAAGTTATTGAACCCGTCTGGATCAGGGCAGGGCTCAATGTGAAAAAATTTCCAAAAAAACTTCGACCACAGGGCGAAGACTCACCGAAACTACTTGTGATGCCAGCGTTTAGTAAGCTCGTTGGTGGCGCCATTATGAACCGGGAACTACCGGAAGAATATATAGGTCCTATCTTCAAGGCTGGCGCAGTGGAACTCGAGGAAGCCGAAGCATATCTGCTCGACGGAACATTCCTCGGAAAACTCGCAAACTTGAGCAAATAGACAATATTACCGAGTAAAACAGACTGTCTAAAGGTTTTTTTATGTGATAGAAAAACGTTAGGCTCGGAGGACCGTTTTGCCCGACGTGACCATCATCGGAGCTGGCCCGGCTGGACTTTTCGCAGCCTATGAACTTTCCAAAAATTCCAGCTTGTCTGTGACCGTCGTGGACTGGGGACACGATATAAAAAAACGTGTCTGTCCAGCGATCAAGACCGGAATATGCGTGAGGTGTAAACCATGTAACATCATGTGTGGGCTCGGTGGAGCTGGGGGAATGTCCAGCGGCACGCTGAACCTTCGTCACGACGTCGGGGGAGACCTAAGTAAAATAACGGGAAATGTCGCAGAAGCGAAGGCTCTGGTTGAGGAGGTCGATAAACTTTTCGTGAAACATGGAGCGCCAAAAAATATCTGCGGGACAAATCAGAAAAAAATTGAAGACCTTTCCAAAACAGCCGCATCGGCTGGGATCAAATTTATCCCGATCCCACAGCGCCATATCGGAAGCGAATATTTGCCCAACGTGATCGCCTCCTTTAAGCGTGAGCTTGAAAGTAGGGGAGTAAATTTCATGCTCAACTCCAAAGTGGAACGGATCGGGAAAAAATGGATCGAAGTACGTGGAAGAAAGATACGCACTAAGTATATCATTGTCGCTCCAGGGAGGGCTGGCGCTGAGTGGTTTGCTACCCAAGCACGAAATTTAGGGATAAAACTTGCTCATGGTCCTGTGGATATTGGAGTACGTGTTGAGGTACCAGCTCATGTCTACGAGCCGGTCGTCCAAGCCAACTACGATCCAAAGTTTCACATCAGGACAAGGACATTTGGGGATTTTGTGAGAACTTTCTGCACTAATCCGGGAGGTTGGGTGATGGAGGAGAGGTACGATAGTTACGTTGGGGTCAACGGACACTCCCTCTTAAGAAAAAAATCTCCAAACACCAATTTTGCTCTGCTCGTACGCATAGAACTGACACACCCGGTTTCAAACACCACTGCATACGGTAGTTCAATCGCAGGGCTAGCTACGACCATAGGAGGCGGACGACCCGTGCTCCAGCGCCTTGGAGATCTTTATGCTGGAAGACGCTCGACTTGGGAACGTGTAAACGGTGGTGGAGTAAGCCCAACTCTCAAAAGTGTTACTCCAGGGGACATCTCAATGGCACTCCCTGGGAGAATAGTGACGGATATCCTAGAAAGTATGGATCGTTTGAACGAGGTGGTCCCCGGTATCACCTCGAACTCTACTCTGCTTTACGCGCCTGAGGTAAAGTTCTACGCTATGAAAATAAAAGTCGATCAAAACATGGAGACAAATGTGCCCAACATCTTCGTAGCTGGGGATGGCGCTGGTATCTCGAGAGGAATTGTCACAGCCGCGGCCACTGGGATACTCGCCGGCAGAGGGGTCATGGCAAAAATCAATGGATCATGAGCATTAATTTTAGTCCATTGTATATATCTGACTGGGATGAGATGCGGACTGCACTTCTCGTGTTCGTTGTGGTCTTGCTGATTGGACATGTTCAGATGCAGGAGTGGCCCACGCTTAAACATGATAACCAACACACCGGGTTTGCTGATTCGTTATTGCCAGAAGACGGGGAAATTGCATGGATTTCGCATGTGGACGGAACTCTTTCCTCACTGGCGATACAAGATTACTCGATCTTTGTTGGAACCGACAAGGGGACTCTCCACGCAATATCTGTGTTCAACGGAAAGGAGCTTTGGAGATTTGGTACAAAGGAGAAGGTCTCGTCGCCCACCATCTCAAACGAACGTGTATACTTCGGATCCGGAGATAACCTTTACTGCCTGAATGCCACAACTGGTGAAAAAATCTGGAGCTATACTACTGGGAACATCATTCGCTCCTCGCCCGTAGTAACTAACGACGCTGTTTACATTGCTTCAGATGATGATATCTATGCTCTTGATGCTATGAACGGGAAGCTGATCTGGAAGAAAAACTTCGGAAACGAAATCACCGCATCCCCAGCTTTGGACAATGGGATACTCTTCTTTGGAACCTCGGGGGGTACCGTGTACGCCATCAGGATAGGAAACGGCTCAGTGGTCTGGTCCAAAATACTCGACAACTGCGGAACACTTTCGTCTCCAACTGTCGGGGGAGGACGAATTTATGTGGGTTGCAGCAACGGTCTAATATATTCGCTGGACGAAACCACGGGCGCCGAACTCTGGACATTCAAGGCTGGTGGCAGGATAGAATCTTCCCCTAGTTATGCCAACAGTATCATCTGTTTTGGTTCGTATGATTCCTTGATTTACACTTTGTACAGCGAAAATGGAGCACTAAAGTGGAGCTACGCCACTGATGGACAAATAAAATCCTCGCCTGCCCTTTCAAACAACAGGGTCATTGCCACATCACAGGACGGGCACATCTACGTCCTGAACGCTGAAAGTGGAGAAGTTACCTGGAAACACCAAATTGGAGCAACCGGCAACTCCTCTCCTGCCATCGCTTATGAAAAAATTTTCATCGGCACGAGCGATGGAGAACTTTATTGCTTCGGAAGCTGGGGCTCGCTTCCCGGAGAAACCAGCTGGAAAGGTGTTGTTTATCTGACCATAGCACTCCTTCTGTTTTTTTGCATGTGGTGGCTGGATAGAAAACCTAGATCCGTTATCGCAAAGAAAAGTGGTGGGGTCGCCGAGATTTGAACTCGGGTCACCGGCTCCCGAAGCCGGCAGGATAGACCAGGCTACCCCACGACCCCGAGAAAATTTGATGTAATCGGTAAAAAACTTTGAAAACTTTCTATGTCTTTCTGCCCTCCAACAACTTCTCCAATTCTTTTTCCAACCAAGAGACTGGAACCTCCTGAAGGCTAATCCTGAAATGTCTGCCCATCCGCCTTGATTTCGGAGGTTTTAAATCGATTAATCCAAGCCCCTCTATCCTCTTGACATATTCCCAGAACTGGGTGTACAACCGAGGCTTCTCGTGATATTCTTCACAAACTACGTGATAACCTTTCTCCACATCGTCGGACGATACATACGCCCTTTTGGAGGCCATGAATTTTCGAACTATGGCAAGCAGCACCATCTTTTCGTGAGGATGAAGTTCACGAAGAACCTCACGTTTGACCTCGGGGTGTACCTCAGCCTTGGCTTGTCTGACATGATCCGGAATCACCGTATTCTTTCTTTCTCCGTCGGCTATCATTCCAGCGCGCCACAGGAGTTCAAGTGCGAATCGAGCGTCGCCCCACTTAGAGGCTATCTCGGCTATCAAATCTATAGTGTCCTCTTCAACTGTGCCTGATTTGAAAGCTTCTCCAACTCTTTGGCTAAGTATATCTCTCAGCTGGGGTGCTGTGTATCGATCTAGCATCAAAACATTATGCATGAAAGTACTCTGAGTCGCGGCATCTAGAAACCGGAGGAAATTTTTGTCTCGTGCTATCGCGATGATGCTTATGCGGTTAGGAGCCCCGGATTCCTCTGTAACACGAGTAAGAGTGTAAAGCAAGTCTGGGCCATTCAATTGAATAAAGTAATCGAGTTCATCTAGCGTCAGGGTGAGATAAACATCATGAGCGTTCATGTAGGAGACCACATCATCCAGAAGCTTCTCGGGGCCGAGTCCATGATACGGCCATCTCGGATTGTAGTGCTGCAATATCTTAGCTATCACGGAATAAGGAGTTTTGTCCTTTCGGCAATTGAGATGCAGGTAGGTCAAATTAAGACCGCGTCCCTTGGCCCTAGTTTCTAATTCCTCCCCAAAACGTCGGGCGAGCACTGTCTTCCCAACTCCAACGCTACCTGCTATCAGTACTCGTTGACTCATTCTATTTTCTATAACCGGCCTGAAGATCCTAGTAAGTTGACGAAATTCGTCCTCCCGATGTACAAGAACGCGAGGCACGTAATCTGGAGAGAGTTTACTAGCGTCTCGAAAGACTGATTCTCTATTCAGTTCCTCCTCGAATATCTCCTCAAACATGGCTGACTCCACAAATCGTATTATCTTCAGATGTACAATAAAATATGGTATCACCGAAAGAGTGATCCGATCTGCGGCAACTCACGGTGACCAATTTTTATTTAAACATCGGCCAGTAAATAATGGTCAACATGCCCAAAAATCGCTTTGACTTAGAGCTGCTCATGGATATGAAGGTAAAAGAGGTTATGGCTAAAAACCCCCCGATATGTAAACCTAAAACTCTCGTTCTTGATATGCTGAAGAAACTTAGGACTCAAAAAGAGGACTACATGCTGATTGTGGGAGATGATAGGCAGTTGCTGGGCATTGTGACGGAAAGTGACATACTACATGCTCTGAAAAGACCCTCAGGTCACATGTTCATTGGGACACGGTTAATGGATGAGATGAAGAAGATCGTCGCTAGGACAGTTGAGGAAATCATGAGCCGTCATCCCCTCACCGTTCATGGGGAAAACACCGTTCGAGAGGCTTTGGACACCATGGTAACTCATAAGTTCAGGCATCTCCCGGTAACCGAACAGGACCGTGTTATTGGGGCTGTGAGCATTCACGACATAATTGTTTCTATTTTGAAATTGGCGAAATAGGTGAAAATAGATGATGGACCTCTTGTTATTCGGCGGTCTAGTACTTGCCCTAGGTGTTATCGCAGGTAAAATCACGCGCACACTCAAACTCACATCGATCGTTGGATATATCGCCATAGGCTTTCTGTTAGGTCCACTACTAGGGATTGTCGAAAAATTCGAATTTTCGGATGGATTTTCATCTTTATGGGGTGGATGGACTCATCTCACCTTAGCCCTCGTAGCGTTCGTGATCGGGGCCCAACTCACTTTCTCATTGATAAGACAACTAGGGCGGTCGGTCATCGGAATGCTTTTTGCGGAGTCCATGTGTGCAACATTAGCTGTGATAATAGGCGTAACGCTGTTCAGCGGTGATCTGACACTGGGTCTAATTTTCGGAGCTATGGCCGCCGCAACAGACCCTGTGGCCACCGTGGGCGTTCTACATGAATATCGCTCACGGGGGCCGCTGACAAATGCCCTGCTGACGTTGGTGGGATGGGATGACGCAATCGCTTCCACCACGGTAGCTGTTATCTCTGCTATCGTGATCGGGATACTTGGAGGAACTACATCGATCATCGGAACCGTGGGGATTGTATTCTTCAGAATTTTTGGAGGAT
>QMWE01000007.1 GCA_003661465.1 Hadesarchaea archaeon | reverse complement strand
GCCTCTCCGAGATTCAGGTCCAGAACTGGGTCGGCCTCAGAAAACGGGCGTCCACTTATCGCCCGAAATCTAGATATCAAGGATTCCGCCTCATCCGGGGTGAAAAAGATGTTCGTCAGACATTCCTCGTGGTCCCTGTGATAGATATGGACGGGCGTCGTTCCTATCGGAGCGTCCACATAAATATCCTGCACTTTTTCATCAGCGAGCAGAGTCTCGATCAAGCCAAGCCCGGCTGTGTATCTAGCAAGATGCCTGGCAAGCCCGTCGAGCTCTGCAGGGGAAATCCTGAGTCCTTTTTCATCTGCGAGATCTGCCATCACGTGCTTGACTATCTGGATGATCTGTTTTCGAGCCCTCAAGAGATTCGTGTCCAAGGATGGCGCGCGTTTCAGCATGAGCTGCCAAGCTTGTTGAACCAGTCCAACGTGTTCTCTGGGAAGATGGTACTCAGGGGGGAGAAAAAAGTAATAATTTTGAAGCCTCCCTGAAAGACGGTATATCCTAACCTTGCATCCCTGCACTTCGTAGAAATCCACAAGTTCGGAGCGGGCTGGAGGTTCAAGCTTAAGATGGGATGATAAAAATTTAGGTCGAACCATCGGCTGGAGGACTCTGGCGTAATCTCTCCTGCTCTGGTGCTCCCTCAGCAGGGCAGAATTTTTCAGTTGACATACGATTGGTTCCAGCACTTTTTTTACAAAAGATGAACGACACGTTTTGCATTTTTCTGCACCACGTTTAGCTCTCTCCGATGTTTCGCGCAAAAATTCCTCAAACTCGCGAAGTCCAGCTGCTGGGTCTCCAGCCACGACCTCAAAAGCCCGCTTCAGCCGCTTTTTCCAAAGATCTTTGCATCGGACGCATCCTTCGGTGGCCAGATTCGCAAATGACCAATAATGATTCTCCGAAATGAGCTTTGCTATCTCTTTCAGGGCATCCAACCCGGGACCTGTATACTCCCGATCGTATATCCCTGAGAGGACAACGGCGTCGATATCAGGATTTTCCATGATACTGCGGATAACCTCCCGCATACAGCGTTCGGATTTTTCGATGGATGCGCCCCCGTCGCAATCGGAACATCTGAACCTCATCACAAGTCTGTCGTTCAGTGTCAGAAGCGAGCGACTGCAATTCATTCATCTCTCCTCAGACGACGCAAACTAACTCTAGATGCCGCAATGTTCGGTCTACCGTAAGCCTGCATAAGCCCTGCAAGATCATACTCCACAACGGATAATCTTCGTTCCAGCCCACGAAGGCGTTGCTCAAGTAACTTTATGTCGTCACGAAAGATGGATATCCACCTTCCATGTTCTGCCAGAACTACCCTCTCATCGGTCCGTTTCAGGGTTCTCACTGCCATCCTCCCCCCGTATCTCCTGAAGCTCCAAGAGGAGTTCCGAGAGACGGATCAACCTTCTGCAGGTCTCTCTATCCTTCGGTATCTGGTTGTATGAACCCGGCTGGGCCATCAAAAACGCCCACGTGCTCTCGCTTATTGCCCCTGCCCTGTGCAACTCATCGAAAAATGCCCTCAAGTCAATTCTGCTTGGAGCGTCAAGTTGCGCCCGCAGGCATGCTACTCTCAAAAAATCTGCTTCCTCTGCCATAAATTCCCTCAACGCTAACAACTCATCTTTCAACTTGACCAAGTCGCGGGCTGCAAAACGCATCCAGTCGGCATGCGTGAGATCGTCTCGCCTCGCATTGCCAAGCGAGCGAGCTAGCTCAGACGCCGCCGTTGTGAGGGACACGAAAACTCTCTTCAAGCGCTGACGACGTGCATCGTCACTTTTTAGGACCTGCAACAATGCCTCCAGCATTAAGTCGAGCTTCCGCCACAAAGAAATTGCTTCTTCAGGAGAAAGCGGTAGCTCTAAGAAACCATCAACCGCCGCGACCAAAGCATCAAATGTTAGTGTGTGCTTCATCCTCATTCAACTCCCTCAGCTCATCCTCAATTTTGACCAATCTTCGTTCCCGCCCACGACGACGTTTTAGTTCCGCTTTGATGGTCTTCAGAAGTTCGACCTCGGCTAGAAGCAGGAGCCTTGAAAGAGAAGGAGCATTATTTTTCTCGTATCGGTGGCGCTCGAACAAAGCCAGCCCCACATGCCACGTGAGACCCAATATAAGCGAAACTAACAGTGCGTTCAATTCGCCCGCCGATGATTTGAGCAGAGGTGATTTATAAAATGATAAACTCAAATATCAGAAAATCAGATTTTGCACCATTCCACAACATCTTTAAAGAGTTTTCCCCCATCTGCAGGCTTCAAAATGAATTCATTTCCTCGCTCCCGATATCGGACCGCAACACTTTCCGGATCGGCCTGTTCCGGTTTGAACCGGCTTAACTCACCCAACTTAAGCGGCATCGATATTAATCCCGTTTTGAAATGCATGGAGTACGGTGCCCGCACATCGCCCATAGGTTTGATTATCGAGGCGTCAAAAAGAACTTTATCCGCACGCGTCTCCTTTTTGGCTGTATCCGATGTCGTAAGACTAGGACACCTTTCAGACACCCGCGACTCCACAAACCTCACGATATCCGCATAAAAGCTGAACATATTTTTTCCCCTGCGTTCTGACCTGAGGCGCTTTGGCGAGTATCCCCGAGGAAGCTCGTGATCCTTAAATTGCGCCCACAGCTGGAAACCCCTGGACCCAGAGAATTTCAATGCCGGCTCGATCCCATACTCAGAGAGTATTTCATGTGTTGTCTCGACGACTCGCTTTACGTCGCGTGGAGAAACATTTTTACCCGCGTCGAGGTCGATCACAAGCCAGTCTGGGCGATCCCTTCCAATCCCGTGAATGTATGGAACAAAATCGATCCCGTGAATATCTATCCATTTTTTCACATCCTCCGCGCTCCTTATCCTGATATAGTTGGGACCGATCTTACGCTGGAGCCAGGCCCTTCCAGTAAAAAGCCTGAACACCGACACCCAGCGATCGCGGAGGAACTCGAGCAGCGTGTCGACGACGTGTGGATAGTATCTCCTTGCTCGATAGACCTTGAGGTAATCTGGATTGAGCTCCTCTCGAATCTGACGCCACCGTTTCTCGAAATAGGTCCTCCCTTCCTCCGTGATGGCGTATTCCCCGTTCCGTTCTGCGACCATGTTCTTTTTGATGAGCGAACTAAGGAGTTTTCTCATTTCCTCATCTGAAAATTTTCGTCCAGCATCGCGACTGACTTTTTCCTTGATGTGTTCCAAGTCCACGAACTTACCTAGACGCTTGATAGCCAAGGAAATAAGTATATGATCTTCCGGGCTCGCCCTTGGCATCACTCCACCGATCACAGATCTTTCAGTCGCTCACCGAAAAGTTTCTCCGCACATCTCCAGCATACAAAGCTGGCTCTTGCCTCTCCTGGCTTGACGACTTTGAGATAAGCCGTATCATAGCTCATTATTTGGATGCCCTTTCCACACAGCTTACACTTGGGCCCTTTCGTTCGCATACAAACCAGAAATAATCTTGATCTCCAAAATTAATAACTTGCGCATCAAAACCGTATTGGTAAAATGTTACCCATTTTGCATCCCCCTGGAATCGACCTAAACAAGCTTATGCAAATTCAGAACCGGATAGCAAAAAATGTCAAACGTGAAGACCATCTCAAGAAACTTGAGACCGTGGCAGGATGCGACATCTCCTTTGCTAAGCACAATATCGCCTGGGCCGCTTGTGTCGTGTTGGACTATAGAACTCTGGATCCGCTGGACCAGAAGGTGGAAAAAGTTCGTTTGAGGTTTCCATATATACCAACTTTTTTGGCTTTCAGAGAGCTGGAGGGCATGCTGAAAACTGCGCGAGGGGCTGAAGCTGATGTTTATGTTGTTGGAGCCCACGGTATCGCACACCCACGTCGAGCTGGGTTGGCTTGTCATCTGGGGGTGATACTGGACAGGCCAACCTTCGGGGTGGCCAAATCCAAGTTATGTGGAGATGCGAACATGCCCCCAAACCGGAGGGGATCCTACACGTTGTTGAAAGATGGTAGCGAGACGATCGGAGCTGTGCTCCGGACACTACCTAACGCAAAACCCGTTTATGTCAGCGTTGGAAACAAAATTTCGTTGAAAACTGCGATAAAAATAACCCTGCACACCACGCGCAAACATCGTCTTCCTGAACCCATCCAAGCTGCCCATGAGCTCGCCACTCACCATGCGAAGGTAGCTTCCCTCGACCCCTCTACACCATGTTTTTGACCACCCATATCAAAAGGGAGCCGTCTAAATGAAAGATGACAACAGCTTGGCTTGCTTCTGCACGCGAGCCGAAACTCATAGCTTAACATCTTATGATTTCCGGCATTAGACCCCCACCTGCCCCCATACCTCCATTCCTAGCTCTCTGGGATGAAGTTAAATTTCTGAGAAACTAATGTTGAGAAGTGGTGGGGTCCATGAAGCTGGGACTTTCAAGTCTTCTCTTCGTTCGGAGCACTATCGAGGAAGCCATCCAAACCTGTAAGAAACTGGGTGCCGAGTGTGTGGAAATAATTTACGACATCCCCCACTTCTCCCCAGGATACGATAGACGCAGACTTCTCAAGATAAAGGAACTGCTGGGGAGCTACGGGCTGGATGTCTCAGTCCACGCCAGCTTCTGGGATCTGAATCCGGCAAGCCATCATCCGGAACTCTGGAAGCTTTCCCTCAAACAGATCAAACGAAGCATTGCTGCTTGCCGTCTCTTGGGTGGAGAAATAACCGTCGTCCATTTCGGAAAATGCCCTACCCCTGACGCCGAGGACTTTTTGAGGGGAACTAAACAACGATACCGGAAGTTCGTCGACGAGTGCCTGAGATACGCACAGGATCACGGCGTGACGGTGGGGCTCGAGAACGCAGGGAGAGATCCACGCTCCTATCCGTCCGGCGTGGAGGAACTCAAAAAGTTTCTGTCGGAGGTGGATGGAGCAAAAATGACATTTGATATAGGACATGCTCACCTAGAGGCACGCAGAGCGGGACAAAAAAACACGGGGCGCACGATCGCAAATCAGATCAAGGAAATGCGCGAATATCTGGTTCACGTACATATCCACGACAACATGGGCAAGACTGACGATCACCTCATCCCGGGAGATGGCGAGATAAATTTTGACCCGATAATCCGTGCTCTAAAAGAGATAAACTACAACGGCCTCATAATAGCTGAATTCTGGAATCCGCACAGAGCCCGCGAAACTGCAAGAAGAGGACTAAAAACGCTTAAGGCACTGGTTGGGGTTACGTGATCTCTGCAACCACTGTGACAAACACCGGACCACGTATGTCTATCTGCTTCCTGTTGGATGTGATATAACGCTGGGCCACCTCACTGACCGCGAGATTGATATCGCTGGGTGACTTCACTGCCCGTACCCGTACTTTGGCTTCCTTGTCCCCGCGATCCACTGCTTCCTCGATCTCTCGCGCTGCCAGAGCCGCGAATGCCTCCATGTATGTAAGTCCCGTTGGTGTGCCCTGTTTCCTCACCGCGTTCAGAAACTCATCTTTTTCCCACCCCTTTACCGGAACCCCGATCACATTACCGTCATAAACGTAGACCTCATTGAACCCAGCTGGCCCTATGAGCTTTGTGTTGCTTTCCGGTTCCACCACTTTTACCACGACTCGTCTGCCGCCCATTTCTCCGTCAAAAGCTTTGAACTCGCACGGACTTGGCTCATCACCGTGCTTTTTTGCTATCCTGACTATCGCGGCCGATATTTTCCTGCCAACCTCCGTCTTTGGCTCACGCTCAAATTTTATCATCTTCGAGAGGTCTGAATCTGTGAACCTAGTTTTCTTGTAGAGGTATGGGTAGACGAGGGCCCTTATATCTGTCTCTCCCGTCTGGATCATCAACATACGTTCCAAACCGATGCCAAGGTTGAACACGGGATATGGAATATCATAGTTACTCAAAGCTACTGGGCTGTAGAAGCCCGCATCGCCCACTTCTATGGATTCGCCCGTTTTAGGGTGCTCGACGAAAACCTCGAACTCCGTCTTGGGAGCATAGTACTTTGAGGTTGCTGTCTTGATCGAAAACTTTACGCGATCGAAACCGAGTCTGCTCAATATCTCTCTAGTTATCCGCTGCCCGTCCTCCAAACTTATCTCTTCCGCGACTATGACGATCGAAGCGGTCCACGATTCATAGAGATGGGTGGGATCAAGTCGCTGCTCTCTTCTGAACTTTTGACCTACGGAGAAAAGCTGTAGGGGAAGAGGCTCACGCTTGAGAAGCTCCCGCAGGACCAAGAACCACCCCCCAGACGTGTGGCTTCGTAAAGTCAAGTCAGTGGGGATGGGTTTGAGATCTTTGAACTCGGAGAACAAAGAAAGAATTTTACTTGCTTGTTCCTCTTTTAAATCTAGCTCCCGCATCAGCGTCTCAAGCATGTCATCAGCAGCTATCTTTCCTTCTTTATACCGTCTGAAAATTTTCTGAAGATCTTTGACGCGATCAAATCCTGGAACCACCTTACGGATCTCCTGAATCCTCTTTTGACTGATGCCTATGTCCGGTCGGTCGAGACCAGCCAGAAAAAACAGACGATCGAGTATTACCGGTGCCTCTGGCCCATATTGCGCCATCACTTCTTTTTTATCTATTATTACTGGCACTGAGACTTCGCTGAAACCCAGTTGGAGCAACACGCGCCTTACTTTGGCAATCAACTCTTGTAATTCGTTTGGCTTGCCCTTTCCCCGAAGCGTGAAGAGCCTTCCCTCCTTTTTGATGAGGTTTGCCGTTTCCAACCATGCCGACTCGTAATCTTTTTTTGCACTGGCTCTTATCCTGGCCAAGTCGAACTTCACGCGGACCTCCTCCGTTTGACACGTTCGAGCGTTCGCTCCAATCTGTGCTGCCTCAGCGCCGTGGTAAGGTCACCTCTTGTCTTCTCCAGCACGCCTCGAACCACATCTTGCCTCCGCTTCATACCTGGGAGGATTGCGTCTGCATAATCAAAGCTCATGAGCAACTCGTGTATCTCTTCCATCATCTTCAGCATCAGCTCGGCGTCCGTTACCTTATTCGCCCTTATCAGATCCAGAGCGTGTCGTCTGAGCTCACCCGCTACATCCGCAAGGGCAGCCAAGTAAGGCTGATATGGTACCTTAAGTTTCTCCGGAGATGGGATACCGCCGCGCTTCAGGATCCCCTCAAACAACCTAGCCTCACAGTATTCCTGTTGGGCTGACATCACGATCCCCGAATGCACCCACGCCGGATCCATCTTGATGGATCTCTCCAGTTCACTTAGTTTGGCCCTTGCCTCCATCATCATTTTCTTTGCGGTGGCGTTATCTCCACGATGCATTGCCGCAATCGCTCGGGCGGAAGCCCTTATCACCTTCCGCGAAAGGTCCAACGCCCTCTCGCGGAGCTTCTCCTGCCTGTCGAAATATCTCCTCATACGTGCAAGGACGTCGCCCATTCAAACCCAAATTAAATACACCGCCCCACTTTTCAAGCTTGGGATGGCGTCAGATCACCGACCACCAAACTCCTCGGTGACCTTTAGAATATTTGTCTTCCAGTATCGTGTCTTCGTGATCGCGTGCTTTCGCTCGAGATTGTTCACCAGTGCGCTGAGCTTGGATTTTGACATGTCTACCTCCCTCCTCAGCTTATCCTGTCGAACTTCACCTCCTGAGCGTACGATCGCCTCGAACACTCTACGCTCGTCCTCCGTAAGGGTCATCAATGCTATCCTAACGGCCCGTTCACTTGCGTAGCGCTTGAAAACGAGCACGAGCACGGTTGCGATCGATCCGGCCACAGCGGCCATTATGCCTACAGCGACCACAACAGTGAAGATATCCAGCCCCGGGGCAGGAGCAAACGGACCGTAAAGGAGAACACCCAAACTGAGCTGGAGCAGGACGACGAGGAGCACCACGCCAAACGCTTCCCGTATCGTCATCTAGCAACCAATGAGTTTGAATGTCTGTAACCACATAAATCTTTTGAAGCAAAATCGGAGATAAAATCGAAAAACAGGCTTAATAGCTACTTTTGAACGATAAGAAACGAAAATAAGTTCTTTTTTTTGTAACAGACAAAATGTTGGCACGATTTGTAGACGAAAATTGAACGGTTTTTCGAGATTTGGTAAATACCCCCTTCAACAAAGACCCAATCGGAGGTCAAGAAATGACCTGCAAAAAGAAAGTTGGCCGCAGAATCCTCAGGGCCGTGCTGAGGTGGGAGCGATACTGGAACGCTGCTCTCCTCGAGCACGTTGGGGGTATGCGGTCAATTGAAAAAACGAAAAGGAGGTGTTAGAAAGTGATCTCGACAACGGGAAAGATCGTCGGTGCGCTTGCGGTAATCATGGCGCTGATGGGGTCCACTGCGCTCGTGGCGGCAGAAGTCAATGAGACAACTGCTGAGGATTACGGAATATCCGTTGAAGAGAACCCCGATGATACCAAAGTGAGCTATCCGGACGAGGTATCTGACCCTACAGTAGATCCCACTACGGGAGAGGAAAATGTGATATTCCTGCATGGCAGGGGCACGCTGTTTGCGATGGGGGATGGCGTGGCTTTGCTCAGGGGTACCGGAAACGTGCTGATATTTGCAAGCGGGGAAACTGAGGTGACGGTGTCAAGTAACGCCTGGGTGAGAGCCCTAGGCGAGTGGAAGATAGGGTCGGACTCTACGGACGCCAGCGAGGTGACATACGTGGGGTCTGGAGTGCTGGAGATCCGCGGACGTGACATCTACGTGGGTGTCTCCGGGGAGGGGGTGTCTTTGAAGGCTTCAGGAAAAGGAACCGTAACGCTCAGCGGTGACTGGGATTATTGGATCGTGCGACATCCAAGGAACTGGGTAACAATTCAAAAAGAGAGATACGATCACGTGCGTCCCCACCCGGTGAAAATCGAGCCTGTCCCCATCACCCTAGACATGACCCGCACCAGCGCACTTTCCAGAAAGGACATGAAGGAGTGAGGGGGCAACGGGGTTTGCCCCCCCCAAAATTTATTATAAAAAAAGAGGAGGTGGTAAAGGATGAAAACACTGGGCCAAAAAGGTATCGCGACGATACCCGTAGTTGTAATCGTCTTGATTTCCACCGGGGCAGCGGCAGCGGCCCCTGTTGTGGTCGATCTGGTAGACGTTGATCCCGACTCACCGTTTTACGGGTTGGAACGCCTCGGAGAGAAAATCCGAATGGTAGGCGAGGATGACCAGATGATGGAACGGTGGGCCGAGTACGTACACTTGGTTGACCGTGCAAAGGGAGTTGAGTATGAACACATCCTTGAGGAATTTGCCGAAAAGATGCACAAAACTATTTCCAGCGATGCCGTTACGAAACAGAAGTTCGTAAAGTGGATGGAAGAACATCTCCCGGAGGTAAAGCTGGTAAGGGTGAAGTTGATGAAAGAACTCTGTGAAAAACTTAAGAAAAAGTTCCCGGAACTGTCTGTGGAAGTGGATAATGAGATCCAAGTTTTGGACGACATCCTGGACAAGGTTTCAAGCGCTGCAGTTCAGTACATGGACAACACACAGGCCCATATAGAGTTCATAGTCCAGCGTTTACATCAACTCGCAGAACAGCAGGGGCAGATGCCCGAAGATATCTCCAACTACTTTCACGTAGAGAATACCCTTGCGGATGTGAACATCGCCATCGACGTCGAAGTTGCCACCGCGGATCAAACCTCGGTTGCAACGTCGGTATTTGACAACACGCTATCCAAATTTAATGAGTCGATGTCTGAAATACAGGCGATGTTGGAGGGCGCCCCAGAAAATACGCTAAGCAAAAACGTCGCCGAAAAACTGGTTGAGATAAGCAAACAACTAAAAGAGAATTCGATAAGCGCGATCGAAAAGAACGAAACAAAAAGTGCACTCACATCGGTTAACGCAGCCCGGATTCATCTTACCCACGCCAAAGCCATACTCGAACATGCCGACGAATGGGAACCTAATTTTTCCGAGGAATGGTCCGACTGGAAGAAAAGCTGGGAAATCCTAAAACAAGAATGGAAGAAAACTGGGATCTGGCAGAACATACTGGACAACTATCAGAATTACTCACAGCAGGTAATGGAGCAGTGGCAAGAAACCATGCAAAAATCTGCTTGGAGCAGTGCCACCTCAATATAACAGAAATAGTCATGCCCTTAAGAGCACGGCTCGGCTTTGTTCAGACTCGCCGGCTACCGAGAATCCAAGTTCTCGTGCGAGCTCCTCTGCAAACGTCTTTATCTCGGAATGCGACGGCATGTTCTCCATTTTTAGTCTCTTCCGTGAAAATCCAACGAACATATATGCTTTTAGTTCCACAAAATCCGCATCGGTTCGTCTTATCATCCTAGCATATCCTACCGGATCCTTCAAGTTGAGCCCCTTGACAAGCGTGAGTCGGATAACTTTTCTACAACTAAATGAGGACATGAGATCTAGACTTTTACTGAGTCGTTCCCAGCCACCAGGTCTGACAGGCCGGCATGTCTTTTCGTAGGTATCTGAGTCAGGAGCCACTAACGAGATATAAAGTTGAGTTGGGTCGGGCAACCTCTCCAGCACATCTGGATGTTGACCGTTGGTGACCAAAAAACTTGTCATTCCTCGTTTGTGACATTCATCAATCAGATCACCAATCTTTGGATACATCGTGGGCTCACCCGCGAGGGATATGGCACAGTGCCTGGGATTCTGGGCTTCCTCAAATTTACGTCTGTTTACGTCGGGGTTTCCCCCGAACCCGCTCAGCAACAGACGTTGAGCAGCGAGAGCCTCAGTTATGATGTCTTCCGGATCATCGGCCTCTCCGAACCAGCTTGAGCTGGTCAAAGATGTATCCCTCCAGCAAAAAACGCACCTGTGATCGCAAAACGGCAGGCTCGGGGTGAACTGCAAGCACTGATGGCTCCGCACGCCAAGATCCCCGGAGTAAAACTGCTCCTTATAGCAGACCCCACGATCAAGCAGACTTTTTTTGGTCCAATGACATACCTTAACCGCGCTGTGTTTATGTTCACCAACCAAACGATATCCTGCCCGTTCCAGCCTCAAACGTACATCAGCAGGGGGCACCATTTCCTCACGCAGCTACTGCTTTGATTTCAATTTCTTTTCCAGAATCGTATAGAGCTGCTTTTTGACATCCTCAAGTTTTCCCTCACCCTTCATACTTGCGGCACCAGCATGGCCCCCTCCACTCCCCCCGTACTGTTTCCCGAGCACCTCCATTACCTCCCCCAAATGCAGACCAGTTTTTTTCAGGACCTCTGCTCTCGCCCTGCCACTTATCCGGACCTTTCCCTTGTCCTCCGATCCCACAAATGCCACATCGGCCCCTATCCTGTGAAACATCGCGGCGGCATCCCCTTCAAAGGAACCAAGCTCCGAGAACACGGTTAGATGTCCACAGACACGGCGTAGCTGTGAACGTCCAGCCGCTTTCAACATCGCCACACGTTTTGAAGGATCCTCGGGAGGTCTGAGGGCCTCGTTCACCCGCTGGTAATCGGCGCCCGTTTTCAAAAGTTCGTTGACCACCTCAAAGGTCTCAGGTTTGGCAAAATTAAAGTGTGCTGTATCACTTATGATACCGGCAAGCAGAAGGGAAGCTTGATCCGGGTCAAGCTTTATTCCAAGTTCCCTGATGATCCTGAAGATGAGCTCCGACTCTGAGGGAAAGTCCTCCCTCACGAAATAAAAACTGGAGATTTGTTTCATGTCCTGAACCGGTCTGTGATGATCTATGACCGCCAGTTTTAACTGAGCTTCCTTCAACTTTCCTCCAAAATTTCCCAAATGATCAAGACTGGAGGTATCCACCAGTATCACCATATCAGCGTTTAGTTGGGGATTCACGGGGATGTCTCTCTTGAACATTTTCAGAACATTTTGAGAATACGTGGCTATATCGTCGGCTGCCCCCGGTTTGGATTTAGCTCCAAGTTGATTGAGGACATCCGACAACACTATGGCGCTGGCTACAGCATCGGGGTCTGCGTTATGATGACACAGCACTAGTATACGCTGCCCGCTCTTGGACACCTCTGCTAAAAAATTGGCCACATTTTTCATGCGCCCAAGCCTAACTTGGGGAGTTCTCGCTCAGTCCTCTGCTTTTCAACGCTTCATCTATTTTTTCGTGCATTTCGCGCAAACGTTGAACTGCTCTCTCCTCTTGACGCTGAAGCGTCTTGACCCGGAGCTCTAGACTCTCTTTTTGTTCCGTTAAATTCTTTTGGAGAGTGCTCTTTTCAGACCTCACAAGCAAGGTCCCCACGCTTTTGTAAACTACTGCATCATCTGAAAGTTTTCCCAATTCCTCCAACGCGCGTTCCGTTTCCTTGAGCAGTAACTCCACCTGCTGGCGCTGACTGAGCAACATCTGAACCTGCTGCTGAACCTGCCGAAACTGCGCGATCTGATGCCGTAACTGAGGCGAGAGGTTTTCCATCTATTTTCCCCCTTTTTCTACCATATCCCGAGCGACCATCACCCACCTGACAAATGAATTTAGTGCTGCCCGCAGAGCTGCGGTATCAGGTGACTCTACCCGCAGACATAAAACGTTTTCCCTGCGGCTTATACGAACCTCACAACGGACTGGAGATGGCAACTTCCTCTCCGGAGCTATTGCCACCCTTACCGCTTCGGCATCGCACTTGTTCCGAAACACGAATTCCAGCACCGCGCTAGCTTGAATTGCCTTCGCCATCAAAACGTCACCGAGGATCTTTGACTGAAGATTTTTTAACTCCGATCCTTATAACCAGATTGGTGGGCATCTGGACTGGAACAGCATGGTTCCCATACTTTTGACGAGCATAATTTTTGCCGGCACGATTTTAGTCCTCCGCGCGATAATCCGGGGAAAGCTCAAGCGCCTCAGCGGCTACCAAAAACTGGCCAACATCTTTTACGGGGTCACATTCCTCGTTTTTGTCCTAGTGATCATGTACATATTGGGAATATTGTCCTTGATAGTGAGCATCGCAGCCGCGCTTGGTATAATAGGTGTGATCTTTGGATTTGCCTTCATCACGGCATGGCTAGCAAACGCCATAGCTGGAGTGAGCCTCGTGTTCGACAGGATAATAGAAGTTGGTAGCAAGATCGAGATCGACGGAAAACAGGGAGAAGTGACACAAATATCACTCACTTCAACCAAAGTTCTAACAGACGACGGGAAATTGCTGATAATCCCGAACAGTAGTTTTCGAACGAGACCGTATTTAATCGTCAGCCCCCCGAAAAAGAGGCCCATTCGGATCGGGACTCGCCCCAAGGGTAAATCCAAATAAGCAAGACTTCGTGTCGTGCGTGCCTATCTTGCTTTGACCCTACGGACGACATCGCGACGAGTTTTACAAAGAACGCGCGAACCACAATGTGGACATCGCACGCGTCCCTCAGGAAGATTTTCGAATTCTCTTCCACATTCACTACATCTCAACATCACTTTTCCCCCTTGGTTTCCACCGCAGCAGCGTGCGCGGATGGTGAATAGGTACCTCCAGCAAACTTCAGCCCACACCTCTTGCACTGCCATATCGATGTACTAACACGTTTAACCCTGAGAGCCGCGCAGCCCGGACACTTGTATCTCTTTCTGACCCTGCCTTCAACATCGACGAAGAGCTTTCTCACTTTGCGGCCATACCTTGGGCCAAACCTACCAGATGCTCCGACTTTCTTCGTTCTAGACATTGTCTCACCTCAAACGCTCCCTTAGCTCCTCTGCTTTTGTCCTCGCAAGATGGTAAGCCTCTTCTATCTGTTCCCGGGAGAGGTATCCCGCTCCTCCCTTCTGCATCGCACATATGCTGCCATCCTCGACCGTGGTTATGGTCAAACGAGCATCGGCCACATCTTCCTCATCCAAGCACGGATCTACCATCAGCCTATCGTTGATCCTAGAAACGGTCACCGCCACCGGACGTTTCTGGATCGGGAACTCCTGCAGAGTCCATGCCTCATCTTCCGGCGGTTTTATATTTAAAAGCGCGGCCGTGGCACCAAGCGCGGATGCGTCAATGAGATTGCCGTCGTGATCGAGCACGTGGATATCGATAAATACTGCCCATACATCCTCTCCAGATTTTATCCCAAGTTTGTCCAGAGCTATAGCATCGGACTCGCGGATCCCCCTGTCGACAACGCGTGCCAGCTCAACCGCTCCTTCACCTGGAGGTCCAAGCTCAAAACTCGGCGACGCCAAGGGACGAAGCTCGGCATTGACCATCAACACCCCGCTTTCCGGCATGTCTGGGAAGGGTTCAGCATGCTGGATCTTCACACCCACGAGCACTCTGGTGTTCCCTATTTTGACCTCCGCGGAACCATTTGCACTCTTGATCACGTCCGTCCTCACCGAGACATCCCTAAACTGGTCGAATCCACGTCCGTCTACTCGTTTCCCATGTTTTGCAAGGTCCACGATATAATCCCGCTTGACGCTAGAGACTATCCCGTACATGGTTCACTCCTCCTTGACCCCATATTTCTCCCTTAAGGCTTGACGTTGGACCTCATAAATTTGTGCACATCCCCGAAATCCAAGATCCAAGGCTCGTTTGAACTCATCCTCGGTGAGATGACCGTCCATTTGCAGCAAAGTTACCAACTGCTTTCTGGGCACTATCGCTATCGGCATGTCAGTTGTACCCAGTTGATCTTCCTCTTTCGTCAGATCCAGTACTATCGTGTCCTCAACTTTACCCACGGCCACGGCCGATACGAGATCTCTCATCGGTATTCCCGCATCGGCAAGCGCCACGGAGGCCGCGTTTATCCCCGCGGTGCGAGTACCCGCATCGGCCTGAAGAATTTCGATGAACACGTCAATGACCGAACGGGGATAAAGTTTAAGGAATAGTACCGGTTCCAGCGCTTCTCTTATCACTTTTGATATCTCCACTGAACGTCTGTCTGGACCAGGTCTCTTTCTGTCCTCCACCGAAAACGGGGCCATATTATAACGACATCGGAGGACGGCAGTGTCTGGTTGCTGGTCATGCCTGGGGTGCATCTCCCTAGGTCCATAGACGGCCGCCAATACCTTGTTTTCTCCGAGCTCAACGTACGCCGAGCCATCTGCCCGCTTTAACACACCTGCTTCTATCCTCAAAGACCTCAGCTCATCCGGCATTCGCCCGTCGAGCCGCTTGCCATCGACGATTAATTTTTCTGGCTTTTCCATTCTATTCCCTCCTTTTCAACTTTTCAAGCTGAAGACGCACCCTGTCGGTCAGACCCGAAGTATGCGCCTCACGCTCGATCATGAGCAGGGCCTGAACCACCGCATTTACCATATGCGGATCCTCGCCCTGGACTATTATTCGTCCGTTTTGCCCCACTATAAGCTTACATCCTGTACTCTCTTGAAGGATCTTGAGCATAGATCCTTTTCGGCCGAGTACCCTTGGAACCTTCGCCGGTGAGATCTCGATCAATTTCCCGCTGTCGACCTTTCCTTTTCGGAACCCCTCTGTCTCCAGCTGAACGCGCATTCGCTCATCAACGTCTTTTACGGTGGCAGCCACCAGATCTCCAATGCCCAAGTATTTGCCTATGTCCTCCCTGTTCAGGTCAACTTTTCGATGGAGCAAGTCGGAGACGAATAAATTTCCTGTGTAAGGAGAATTCAAGTCCAGCACCCAGCCAGAATGATACGAATCCACGACCACCCCAATCACGACATCCCCTCTCGATGGGATATATGGTCTCTGAAGGGGCACTATTTTTATGTCCTCCCCCTGTAAGTACGCCAGCCCCACTACCGAGGAATAAACCTGTTTTCCTTCACGGTAAGCACCATCCCTCAGACGATAATCCCCTTCAGCGACCAGCTGTCCGGGGACCACCAGCTCCCGATGTCGTACATGAATCATCACAACACCTTCGTCTCAACCTCACCCTTTGTGAGATTGTTGAGCCTGTCGAAGAATTCACTTTGAACCCCAGCAGGTATTTCGACCACCACCATCCAGGACCCATCCCCCAACCACTTTTCGTCTTTGATCGTGCCGAACTCCCTCACCACGCGCTGAGACCTCCCAACATGAGCAGCGGGAATTTTGACCTCCACCCTACGATTTTCGAACTTTATGGGTAGGATCGGGAGAAGCTCTTTGATTATCTTTGGAAGCTGTGCCTCCGCTCCTTTGAACTCGTCGACGTGCACTCTGGCTTCCGCGATGGCCGCTTCGATCCTGGCGGGTGGATGGGGCATTCCCGTCTGCGGATTTATCGCGCGTCTTGCTATCAAGGATATGATCTGTCTCAATCTCTGTTCACGCATCTTGCGTCGCTGTTCAGTTGTAACTTGAACCTCACCTTTTCGTATGATCTCCTCTGCAACTTTGAACACATCGGAGGATCCAAAAACCTTCTTGATGAGTTCCTCTGACATGGCATCGCCCTTCCTAGCGTCCTTAAATATTTTATCTATCGCAAGGGCATTCCTGACATCCACCGATTCTCCAGACTTTATTCCCATGGCGAGCTCTGGATCGACCAACACCTCGAAAGTCGTCCCGTGTCTTGAAAGCCTGGCTATAACGGCATCCTCTAGTTTTACCATGACCCGCTACCCCTTGGCGGGCTTGGCTGATGACCTAGAAAGGCGCTTTATATGCTTGGAGAGGTCCTCGAAACCTAGTTTTTCAAACTTCTTATTCTTGGTTGGGATTATCGCCATCTCAATTTTTTCGGCATTGAGCTCACCTTCGATTACCAGCCGTAGTGCCTCGATAGCGAGCAGAATCGCTTCATCCATGGAAAGTTCCTCATCGTACTTTCGTTCCAAGAACTCGGTGACGGTTTGCGCACCTCCCCCTATTGCCTGACACTTGTACGCTGCCACCACTCCGCTTGGGTCTGTCTCGAATAGATGGGGTTTATCGTTGTCAATTCCGGCTATCAGCAACCTAGCCCCAAACGGTCTGACCCCTCCATGCTGAGTGTACAGTTGTTTGATATCACCTATGCGTTTCGCTAATGCTTGGACGGTGATGGGCTCGTCGTAACGCAGGCGGTTGATCTGTGCTTCTATGCGTGCATGGTCAATGAGAACGCGTGCGTCGGCGATCAATCCTGATGCTGCAGCTCCAATATGCTCATCCACTTGGAAAATTTTCTCTATGGACACTTCCTCCACTAGTTTACTTCTGATCCTTTTTTCAGCAGCCAAAACCACACCTTCATTTACCGTGATACCGAGAGCGGTAAGACCGCGCTTGACCGCCTCTTGTGCGTATTGAACTTGAAACAGCTTGCCATCAGGGCTGAATACCGTGATCGCCCT
>QMWE01000006.1 GCA_003661465.1 Hadesarchaea archaeon | reverse complement strand
TAAAATCCCGCATTGCGGCGCCTAAACACAAATGAGGACAGGAAAATTGTCCTCCGCAATGTATTTTTTCAGGTCCGCTAAGTTAACTTGGATGAAATGCCAACACTTCTCGGCCTGATCCCGGCCCGAGCGGGTTCAAAACGCGTCCCGGCTAAAAACATCCTGCCGTTATCCGGACATCCATTGATAGCCTATACCATATCCTCCGCCAAGGCGAGCGGTCTGTTTGATAAAATAGTGATTTCAACTGATTCCGAATTGATAAGAAAGGTGGGAATTCACTACGGAGCAGAAGTCCCATTCCTCCGTCCCGCTAAATTCGCCACATCCACCTCACCGGACATACAATGGATCAAACATGCCCTGTCCGAGCTGGATGAAGATTATGACGCCTTTGCCATTCTCAGACCAACCAGTCCTTTCCGCACGGCGGACACCATAAAGCGTGCTTGGAGGGAATTTTTGCGGAAGCGACGAATAGACTCGATACGAGCAGTTGAACTATGTCACGAACATCCTGGCAAGATGTGGATCGTGAGAGGGGAAACCATGCGTCCACTGCTCGACCAATCGCACCTGAAGGTAGCTTGGCACGCAAGGCAATATCAGGCCCTCCCCAAGGTATACGTGCAGAACAGCTGTCTGGAGATAGCCTGGACGAAAGTGGTGTGGAAATACAACACGCGTGAGGGCAAGGTAGTAGCCCCATTTTTCACGAGAGGAACAGAAGGATTCTCCATAGACTACAAGCACGACTTCTATCTGGCGGACCTTCTGGTGAAGACCGGTGAAGCCTCTCTCCCGAAAGTTCGCAGAAAACCGTTTGACATTAAACTGATCATGAAAAGTCTGCCAGTGGACCGAGATCCTTTTCTACGATGGATATTCTCTCAAGTGTGAGGGATATTTTTCCAACTTCAGACCATCAGAAGAACCCCAACAAGAACTAAAAGGGTGCCCAATACTGATTTTTTAGTTGGTTTTTCCCTCAAGAGTAGAACACTAAACAAAAATCCGAAAAATATGGTGGTTCCCGAGAGGGGTGCCAGGGTTCCTGCCTGTTCCATGTTCAACGCTGTCGAGTAGAGAAACGATCCTACTGGAAAGGCGAGGATACCGGATATTATACTGAGCTGAAGACTCTTACGAGAAAATTTCAATCTTTCCCTTTTACCGGTGACCCACGCCGTCACGTCAAAAAACACGGCAGCTGTCAGCATCTTGATGAACACAAGAGTACTCACGGCCATGTCTGCGTTCAAGCAGAACTTGTCCATGATGGTGCTGAATCCCCATAAAAAAGCTGCAAATGAAGCTACCGGTACACCAAATTTCCAGTGAGCATGATTCTTCTTTCCCGGAAACAGAAGAAATGTCCCCACAAAAATCAATATGGCAGAAACGGGCAGAACCAGTTTCAGTTCCTCATTCAGGAGAAGGGGAGCCAAAGCGATCATCCAGAATGGATGAGTGTTCCCTGCAGGAATTATCCTGATCGCGTCCTCCCTTTTTATCGAATAAAAAAACAAATGGGCCGCGAAAAACAATCCCAAAAGTGCCGAAACGGTTGCAATCCCTACCACCAAACCATCAAGGCATCCCAGTCCTCCACTCAGAAGCACCGGGAAGAGAACGATCGGAACCGTGATGGAGAGCCTCACGGCGTTGAAGAGTATCGTGCTCATATTTTTGAGGGCCAACTTTCCAATCACCTGTGCCAGACCCCAGCACATGGTCGCCGATAAGACCAGCATCAGAGCGAATGGATCCAAATTTATCCCCTAGGAAAGATACAAGGATCATCACGCTTGAATTATCGTTCCCTGAGAAAATCCAAGATGAATTTTCCTATCCTCTCGCCGCATTTTCCATCTTGGGGACCACAGTGTTCTGCCACTATTTTTTTTCTTCCCTCGCTGTCAAGCTTGGGGTTGTCCAGATATGTGTTTATATGGGAAATCAGTTCCTCGGGGGAGTTCGCCAGCCGGACACCGCCGGACTTGGGAATGAACTCGTAATGGGTAAATCCAAAAATGCTGGTACTCCAATCGAAAGAAACACGTTCAGCCCCCCGTTCGGAGATGAGGTCAAAAGCTATGTTTATAGTTGGAACATCCATCGCCACGGCGTCCAACGTGACACTCGAAGCTCTGTTTATCGCCACATCCGTACACGCAATGAGATTCGCATAGTGAACCATTTCCTCCTCGTCCGGCACCCAAATTTCGGGACGTGCGGCCGATGTCATCAACATCTTCCCGGACCACACCCGTTCGCTCACGGTTCTCTTCGGTACCTCGAATGTGATTATATCCCCATATTTTTTCAGGTGCTCATACCGAGCTAGACTATCCTCCGGATGTATCCTCACGTGCAAGTGCGCGGGATATTTTATTTTTCCGTTTTTTATCGCCTCACATATAATTTTGATTATGCTTTGGTCATCCTGTGCCCTAGCGGTCGTGTAGAGTATCAATTTTTTATCCGGTTTTGCACCCAGCTTTTTCAGAAACTCTCCCTTGGGCAAAAATTTGTCCTTGGCACGGACAAAATAATCCTGGTGGGGGATACCCGCCACCAGTATGTCCCTGGAGTTATATCCGTAGTACTCAATGAGTTGCCTCTTGTTGAACTCATCCCAACCTATGACCTTATCAGATTTTGAAAGCATCCGCTTGGTGAGGTGATCCCAGTTGGCTATCATGGTGATCACCGGCACCTTAAGACGCCTAGCTGTTTTCGTCAGCCCCCATTCATAGGGGTGCAGGAAATCTGTAGAAAAAACCAGAGATGGTTTATATTTCAAAAACGGTTGTTCGTAACGTGCGAATTTGTATTTCGAAAGCAAGTCATCCAGTCGTCCTAAAGCTTCGATCAAATTTCTGTTCTTTCCGAGAATTTTCTTTATGAATCTGGTGAGAAGATACTTAACATGGCTTTTCTTTTTGAGCCTCAACTCCTTTACCCTGATCGTGCCCACATAGTTTATATTGAAGGTTATTATCTCCTGCATCTTTCTCAAAACTCGTTCCAGTAAATTTGGTTTGTATCTCGCCAGATCCTCGATGAAGATATTTTTCCCCTGGACCTCCGGAAAATCCGAGATGATGCTTTTTCCATCCACGAATGGAGTAAAGATGACTATCCTCAGGTCCTTCTCCGAGCTTATTATCTTGAAAGCGTCGGACCTGAAGATGTTCCTGATCCCATATCCGCCTGTTATGGTCATGAACATTGTCTTCATACCATCTCTGCTATCTCTAACATCGGGTCATTTAACTGTTGGGCCCCAGATGAAATCGTCTTCAATGTCTCGCCAGTTTGATTATGACCTTCATGATTCGATTGGGCACCGGTACTATCCGCGCTATCAGATTTAAGTCGTCCCTTGTAACAGCTTTTGTTGCCAGAGCCCACGAGGCATAAAAGGCAAAACTCAATATTCCTATTACAGCCACCATGTAGACCGGAGGTAGTGCCAAAAGAGACTTGAGTCCAAAGATGAATAACAACGTGAGTATTCCACCCGCCATGCTTTTGGCAAACGGTGCTGCCGGAAACGAAAATCCAACAAACTTTCTCGTGTAATAAAACAGCAGAACTGTACCTACCATGTATGAAGCAAGACTTGTAAACGCTGCCCCCACGATTCCGTAAACAGGTATCAACACCAAATTAAAAATAAAATTGAAGACGGCCATCACCGAGGTAATTGCCGTCGTTACTGCAGGCTTACCGATTCCTGCTAACGTGGAGTTTAAAATCCCCGTCATGAGGTGAAAAATTGTCATTACACTCAGAATCTGGAGAGCCACAGCGCCTGCAACATAATCTGCGCCGAAAAATATGCGAATAATGGTCTCGGGGAACGCCACAAAGATCAGCACGACCGGTATGGCAAGAATGAACGAAAACTTCATGAGAAAACGAACCATGTTCTTGAGCAATTTTTTTTCATGTTTTGCCCAAAGCTCTGAGACCATTGGAAAAAAAACTATCAATACGGATCCGGCGACCGAAAATAGCATATCTGACATGGGGCGCGCAGTTTGGTAATATCCCACCTCTTGAAGACTACGAAACATCGTCAGCATTAGTGTATCCATATATCCAATCACCAAGCCCACCACACTGGTCAAAAAAACTGGAAATGCGAACGCGGACAGTTTTTTTACTAGAGATCTGGTCATCTGCGGTCTTCTAAAAATTTTGGGATATTTCCATCTCAACGCGAAAAATCCAAGCACCGCTATCACAAACGCTGTAAACAGGTAAGCATAAGCAGCCCCGACCACACCAAGGCCCAGATATCCCACCATCAACAGCGCTAAAAAGAAAACGAGAAAATTATCCAAGAATTTCAACGAGGCGTACACGGGCATGTTTTGGAAACCCCGAAAAGTATTGGTCAGGGTAGAAAATCCCATCAAGATGAACCATATTCCAAGTATCAGAAGAAGAGGCACCGCCGCTGTGGTTTTGAACACTGCAGACGAAATTTGACCTGGAAAGATAAAAAACACAGACATGATAAGAAACCCTATGCCAATCCTGAGAAGCAAAACCAGATCTATTGAGGATTTTATCTTACTGAATTGTCTCTTGACCACGAACTCTGGAATATATTTTACCAAAGCTGTATCGAAACCCAACCCTCTAAAAAGTTCGAAAAAGGAGATAAGCACGAACACCGCGTAGAAAAGTCCGTATTCAGCAACTGTGAGGGAACGTGCCAAAAACATTCGTAATAGAAGACCGATAAACCCGGAGAGTACGAAAGCTGTAAATACTATGGTACTTCCTTTCACCAAACGTTTGCCATAAGCGACCGAATCCGCCATTCTTCACCTTCCCGACACTCCAACTGATGTCTGCCCACTCCTAAAAACTTGGCTTCTGTGTCTACTGAATCGGTAAAAGCTAAATATTAAGGTTGAAACAAAAGAAGGGTCTCTGATGAAAAAAGGTGACAAAACGGTCTTCTTTGGACCATTTGTCGGAGAGTTCGGTTGGGAAATAATAAGTTGGCAGGGGTGGGTCAAGCGGCTGTGCAGGACTAGGTACGCGGGGTATTACAAGATAGCATGCAGCTTCCCCGGGCGTTACCCTTTTTATCCGGAGGTCGATGAGTTTTGGCCGTTGCCACCCACATTCACGAAAAATCCAATATCCTCCAGAGGATACATCACTGATAATTGGATCAAGGGTTTTCCAAAACCCAGCAAAAACGCATCTGAACTGCCCGAAGTCATGCCGTTAATAAACGAGGTTATCGAAAATTTCAAGAAAAAGCTACCAAAAAACACCGAGTTTATCGTTCCATGGGAGCTAAGATACGACGAGGAAGACCAGAGATACTACGGAGTTTACATACCGGAAAACCCCACTTCCAACGATGAATTTAGGACATATGCAATTCCGCTTTCTAATCAAATCTTAGAAGAACTCAATCCAACGCCGGACGGAATGAGGCTATTAAACCGGATGGTGGAAAAAGAAAAAAAATTAATCTCTATTTTCCCACGACACAGAGCGTTCAGGAGACCGGACAAAACGTGGGGCAAGATGAAGTACGAGATACTCATCGGACGGCTTATGCGAGAATTTCCAGATCTCCAGCTTGCAATCTTGGGGGAACCCGGAGGGGCTTTTTTTGCCGACGAGGGTGTGCCAGAAAAATGTATCGACCTCATCAACATCGATCCTAAACTGAGATTAGACACGCAACTTGCCGCATTAAAACGGTCGGTGCTGGCGATAGGCGGTTTATCCGGTGCCATCCTGTTGGCCTTATCCGCGAGGTGCCCTGCCCTAACTTGGGGGATAGCGAGTGACTGGCCGGGTTTTAAGCGGGGAAATTACATGAAAACCGGGATAATTTATTACCCGTCCCAGAATCCATCTGTTGAAGTGATTTTAAAATATGTGAAGTGGATATTGAGGTCCGGAAAAATGCCCGTCAAAGAGGAGTTCAGACGTATATTGATCACCTCTTTTTACGAACACCTTCCTCATTTTATGGAAAAATCCAAAACTCTCTCAAGTCTCAAGAAAGCTGCTGGATTGAATTTTTAGTGCTCCGTCATTCTATCTTTATTTTTTTAATCCCCTCATCCCTCTTCAGCACATGTGCAATCGTTCTTACTTCATCTCCCTTCATATCATTGATCATGTGCCTGGGACCAACAGGCAGGTCGCAGATGATCTGGTCAAATTCCATCCCCAGAGATTTCAACTTATTCAGTACTCCAAAGATTTTATGATACGGTCTGGAGGTGGTCAAAATCAGGTAATATCCCTTTTTTCTGAATTCCTCCAATTTCTCCCGTGTGCCATCCAGAACCTGTATATCATCCCCTGTTTCGGAAGGTACGGGGACATGTTTTATCAAGGTGCCGTCCAAATCTATGAAAATCGTCCCTTTGCATCTTCTATGAACATCTGACACCTCTGTTATAGGTACCGGTATCTGAGAAACCCGCTGGATCTCAGGGAACTCTCCCAGTTTTCCATTGGAATCACATACCAGCAGCTTATCAGAAAATCTGTTCAACAGCGTCTCCAAGAAAATATTTTCACTATACGTGGTGATCAAATACCTCGCTGCGATGTCCGGGAGGTTTCTCCTTGCACTATCCCTTTCGATTATCCTGTTGAGACACGCTCTGTCCGGATCATTTACAACCACCACCAAGTCAAGCTTTTCTAAAATCTCCACTCCGCCCAAAATACAACTCTCGTAAAAGATGACGCCATCTCTGATACTTTGGACTTTTACGTTCAAATTCTTCTTGCCGGTCTCACGATCGTACGCATTTTTTATAATTACTGGTTTTCCCCTAAGCAAATCATCGAGATCAGCATAGATTTTTTCGAAATCCCACCAAGTGAACTGATTTATCGCCCGGAGGTATTCATCCAATCCCGATAACCATTTTTCCCTCAACCAACGCCTCCGCTGCTCTGAGTCAAGTTTGAAGCGCCAATCCCCCGAGTAAAAAACACTTTTTAAACCTATTTCAGCCGTCATTTTTTTCACGAGTGTGGACTTTCCAGCCCCTGCCCTACCGCATACGCCGATGAGGACAGGTCTTCGCCTGATCTGGTCCAAACGACTGACGACAGCCTCAGTCACCTGCAACTTGTTCACCCAAGGATTCCCTGACTTTTTTCAACATGATCGGCGTCCCGAACTCAAACATGCGCGATAGGGGTAAAGCTATCGTCTTTATTCTGGAGATGTAGGTTTTGATTATGTCAAATGTGTAATCTGGCTTAAAACCTGTCTCTAATGCTTTTGTGTACGCGATCGATTTCAACAAAGTTGTGTTGTGACATATCGCCAGACCTGTAAACCCACCATAAATTGTTCTATCCAAATGCTTGTTTTCAACGAGATTCACAACTATACCATCCTCGACGACCGCAAGTCCTTTTGGATGTGGATCAACCACATAAGGTGGTTTTGGTCTCTGACTTATACCTAAAGCATCATGGTCGACAGAAATGTAGTCTTCCATGATGTAATCGCAAAATGTTATGAGCGTGGGCAACTTTGAAGAAGCGTGATCTAGTGCATAAACCAACGACCTGCCAGGTCCAGCCAACTCCGAAACATCTTCTTTGCTGAATATGGGATTCAATGCCGAATATTTTCCCCTGACATAGTACTCAAGGATGTCTGCTCCGTATCCCGTGGCGATGATCAGTCTCTCCGATATATATTGATATTTTTGAATGAGGTAATCGATCGCGCGTTGCTTGCCTAACTCGATCAACGGCTTCGGCACAAAGTCGGTCTCCGGCTTCAGCCTCGCACCGACTCCCGCTGCCAAGATAATTACGTTAAATTTTTTGCCCGTGATGCTAAACGATGGAGATCTTTTAACCATGATTCCCATCAAAACTAGTCTTTTCCCTATTTAGACTTAAGGAAAAGAGAAGTAGACGCTAAGATGAAGTTAAATATCAAAAAACAGAGGTCCTAACCAGAAAGGTGTGCAAATGAAAAGCACGCAACTTTATAAAATGATACAAGAACTACACGAAAAAAAACTAGAATCTGGAAATTTCGGAGACCTCTTTCAGATAGATGGTATTCCGTTGTGGTATTTTTTCCAGGGTTTCATAAATTCATCGTTCCTGCCGGCGCCGTTCAGACCACTGTGGGTTATCGAAAAAGAAATAAAAAATGGTTTTCCCCCGAAGACAGGTATAAAATCAAGATTACTGGCGTTCACTCTGAAGAAAGGACTAACACTCAACGAATGGATCAAACACGTTATCGCCAAACGTGACGAAAAAGAGCAGAAAAAGGGAAAAAAGGATGTATTGTTTATTGTACTCACAAATCAGATCCGGCAAAAAAAGGATGGATTGGAGTTTCTCGAGTGTGGAGGAGTGCTCAGTTCCCTAGAACGGTACAAAAAAATAAAACCCCTCATCTTGGTCGGCGACCCATTCTCAAAAAATTCGTTATTCAAGCTACGCAGATATGGACCACTGATCTATCATTATATCACTCCGGAGATCATCGCAAAAAGCAGGCAATTATCGAAAGAATTAAATGAGAGGTGGAAACGTTTAGACGAGGATGATAAGAGGAAACTGTTCACATATCGTGGAAGGAACTACTGGAAATTTTTCGAATGTAACATGAACATCCTGTTTTCAAAAGAGTTTTTGTTCACACTTATAAAGTACTACTTGACCTGCAAAGAAATCCTGCTGAAACATGATATAAAGGTGGTGTATCTCACAAGCCTCACAAACTTTTATGACCTTTCTCTCTTGGGTGCCGCCTCCAAACTGGAAAAAACGGTCGTTTACTCTTCTCATGGTTATACTCGTGGGACGGTGGGGGGGTGGAAACTCCTAAAAAACGTGATATTTGCCGCAGGAGGCGCCGAACACAAAAAAGATCTCTTAGCAAATGGAGTAAAAAAAGAGAATATCGTTGTAACCGGTTTTCCTTTCCTCGACGAAATCGCATCCTACATTAGAAAAAGGAAAAGCAAGACTGGCGGAAAAACTGTCTCATTGCTCACCACAACCGTGGTGGAAAGTAAATTTATGGAAAAGAAAAAATATTTCGCGCTCATCCGGGAAGTTCTCAAACAGTTGAAGGAGGTACCTGAGATTAAAAAAATCATCATCAAACTTCATCCTGCAGAAAAACACAGGGCGGAGTACGAAAAAATTGCTCGGTCCCTAGGAATGAAACATGTAAATGTCACTCAGAAGACCGGAAGAAGTTTCCTGTATGAAGTGATAAACGAATCTGATGCTCTGATAGGTTTTGGTTCAACTGCCATCTTGGAAGGTTTGGTCTTCGACAAGGATGCCATACATCTAAAACCACTGGAGTCCAGACCTGTATTCGAGTTCGAGTCTGCCACATATCTAGTCAAGAATATAGATGAACTTGCTAAATCCATCAGAAATGTTTTGAATAACAACGCCACCAAAAGAGAACTGAGATTGAGACGGAGAAAGTATCTAAATCGTTCATTTTACAAAATAGATGGAAAGTCCAGCATGAGAATAGCTGACCTTATCGCCTCGTTGGTTGGTAAAAACAGGTAGTACACAGACATATTATATGATCCCCACAGGGTGTCCGGGGCCCCATTAGAAACCATAAAATATTATAAAAAATAATAACAACGGCTGAAAACATGAAAAAATCCATAAAGGAACAGTTGAAGAGCGGCGAGAAGAAGGTGGGAATATGGGGGCTGGGGTACATAGGTTACTCTTCCATGGCCCACTTTGCCAAAAATGGAGTAAAATGTTTAGGTACGGATATCGTTGAGGAAAAAGTAAATGCAGTGAACGAAGGCAGGATAGCCATCCCGAATATGGAGTTCTGGCTTGGTTTCGATGTGAAGCCTTTGGCAGAAGCGGGACTCATGAAAGCAACGACGGACTGTAAAGAGTTGATAAACAACGACGTTCCAGTGCAACTCATATGCGTGCCAACTGAAAAAGGTGCAGAACCATATGATGGGATATTGATCGATGTAATGGAAAAACTGTGTGGTTTCAAGGACGTGGAAACTGATTCGCCTCCGCTTATCATAATCGAGAGTACAATCACGCCGGATAGAGTCGAGAAAGTCGTTTTTCCGATCATGGAGAAACACGGGATAAAAATTGGAAAAGATATGCTTTTGGGTGTTGCACCGAGAAGAGACTGGTTTGTTTCACCAGAAAAAACCTTGAAAACCTTGCCTCGGGTGGTCGGAGGTACAACTCCAGAAACAACGGATCTCATGGCACAGGTGCTCGGCATCGTATGCGATACTGTCCTAAAAGCTCGTGACCACCGACATGCCGCACTGGTGAAAAGTGTCGAAAACGCATATCGTCACCTGGACATAACATTGGCAAATCAGCTTTCACTTGCTTACCCGGATATCAACATGAGGGAGGTGCTGGAGCTGGTGGGGACCAAGTGGAATATTGGAACATATCATCCATCGTTTGGAACCGGCGGATATTGCATCCCTCTAGCCCCTCAATATGTGCTGACGGGCGCCAAAAATCCAGATGCTCTGACATTGCTAAAAGCGGCAATAGAATCTGACTCAAAAATGCCGATAAAAGTCGCAGAACGGTTGATCAAAAATGGTGCAAAAAACGTTGGCATTCTGGGTCTCGCCTATAAGGGCGACCTGAAAGTCGATGTTTTAAGCCCCACCTTAAAGATAGCCAAAGAACTGTTGAAAAAGGGAATTACGGTCAAAGTACACGATCCATATTACACCAAAGATGAAATAAAACGATTAACCGGTGCCGAGACGTTCGACTTTCCGAAGGGAATGGATGAATTTGACGCCATTATCATTGTAGCTGACCACATGCAGTACAGATCCATACCCGCAAAGGAAATTCTATCAAACCTGAAAAACTGCAAACTGATATTGGACAACGTCGGTATTTGGAATGACATCGAGTTCCGTAACATAGAATATCACGTGGCTGGCGACGGTGGCTGGCTAAATTGAGCCCCCATCTGACCGGTGCAACCATGAAGACCGTAAAAATAGGAAACACGATCGTCGGAGATGATCAGCCGACCTTCATTATCGCAGAGGTTGCCTCGGCCCACCAAGGAAACATCGAGATATTTAAGGAGATTATCGAAAAGATCGGACGCGCCGGAGCCAACGCGATAAAGTTTCAGAAATTCATCACTGATGAGCTTATAGTTCCGGAGAGACCTCGATACCAAAGTTTCAAAAAGATCGAGTTCACCGAGGAGCAATGGAGAGAAGTTTTCGAGAAGGCGAGAAAGTTTCGATGGGAGATATTATCCGATGTGTTTGACGAGAAAAGCTGCGATTTCATGGACGAGCTCGGCGTCTCCGCTTTCAAGATACATTCAACTGACTTGACGAATCCATACATGCTCTCGTACGTGGCAAAAAAAGGAAAACCCATTCTCTTGGGCACCGGCGGCGGCACTCTAGAAGAAATAAAAAAAGCAGTTCAAATGATAAAGTCAAATGGCAATACCGACATCGTTCTCATCCACGGTTTTCAGGCATACCCCACCAAACTGGAAGACACCAACCTAAGACTCATCACCAAACTGAAGGAGACCTTCGGTCTGATCACGGGTTTTCATGATCATATAGATGCAGAAGATGAACTTGCCACGGTCTTCCCGTGTCTAGCTCTGACCCTTGGGGCATCTGTCATAGAAAAACACGTGATACTTGAACGAGAGAGCAAGGGGTTAGATTACGAATCCTCGCTCACACCTGAAGAGTTCAAAAAAATGGTAAAATTGATCAGGAGAATAGAAAAAAGCCTTGGCTCCGGAAAATTTGAACTCTCAAATGCGGAAAGGAAATACAAAGAAGAAGTAAAGAGAAACATTGTGGCTAGATCAAATATCCCTGCCGGAACTAAAATTGAATTTGAGATGCTGGCGTTCAAAAGATCCGAACCTGGACTTTCCCCTTCCGAGACTTCGAAGGTGATAGGCAAAAGAGCTAAGGTCGACATCAAAAAAGATGAACCCATCACAGAGGAAAAGTTGGTATGAAAACTATTGTCTTGATCGCAGTGAGAATGAAATCAAGCAGACTGCCAAAAAAAGCCATCGTGGACATAGAAGGAAAATCACTCATTGAACATTTGATAGACAGACTCAAGTCATGCAGAGTTCCAGATAAAATCGTGCTGTGTACCTCAACCCATCCAGACGACGAAATTTTGGCCGACATCGCAAAGAGGAAAGGCATCGGCTGTTTCCGGGGCAGTGAAGAAGATGTATTGGAGAGATTCATACAAGCGGCGAAAAATGAAAATGCGGATGTGATCGTCAGGGTCACGGGGGACAATCCCCTCACTGATCCTGTATATTTGGACAAAGCTGTGATCCACCACCTGAAAACAGATGCCGAGTATACATTCATCGAAGGATTACCAAGAGGAACGGAATGTGAAGTCATGTCGACAAAAGCGTTGGAAAAATGCAGGAAAATGGCCTTAAATCCAGAGCTCAGCGAGTACATGACCCTCTATTTTAAAGCGTCAAATCTGTTCAAAACAGAAAAAATCGTGGCGGAGCCCAACGTTAAAAGACCTAAGTATAGGTTGACGGTAGATACACCTGAGGACCTAAAACTCATCCGAGAGATCTTCAAAAAACTTTATACTGGAGACAGCAGCTTTCCGCTTTCAGATGTCGTGAAATTGCTGGACGAAAACCCCTCTCTTGTTAACATAAATGCTCATCTGCGTCCCAAAAAAGTAAAAATGGAGTTTGTCGATAAAAAAATGAAAATTGTCGAGATGAACAACCATGCCCAAAGTTAGCATTATCATCACCGCACATAACTACGGAAAATACTTGGAACAATGTCTAGAGAGTGCTCTCAATCAGAACTATGATGATTATGAGGTGATAGTCGTAAATGATGGATCGACAGACAACACGGCTGAAATTCTTCGTAAATATGAGGATCGTGTCAAAGTAATCAACTTACCGGGACTTGGGCTAGCCGCAGCATGTAATCGAGGCATCGCTGCCGCGTCCGGAGAATACATAATACGGCTGGACGCCGATGACTTTTTTGACGAAAATATCCTCCTGGTCGAAGCTAATTACTTGGACGACCATCCCGATGTAGACCTAGTTTTCCCGGATTATTACTTAGTCAGCGAAAATGGAGAGATAATAGAACACGTGAAACATCTGAAGGTCGGCGAGGAACTCAAACTGCTGTACAGAAATCCTCTGGCAGCTGGAGCCATGTTCAGAAAAAAAAGATTTGAGGAACTAGGAGGGTACACTGAAAAACCTGGGTATACGGAGGATTACGACTTCTGGATAAGATTTGCTACCAAATACAAGGTGGCAAACATAAACCTACCCTTGATGTACTACAGAAAACACAAACACAGCATGTCCTCCGATCGTCGGTGGAAAACTGGAGCCATCCGACACGTCAAAGAGGAATTTGTAAAAACAAGACTTCAGGATGTGATCAAAAAGATTAAGGTATTGGGTGTGATCCCCGCCAGAGCTGAATCTAGGATCGACGGAGAAAAATTACCCATCCGAAAATTGAACGGTAAGCCGCTCATAGCTTACACGATAGAAGAAGCCCTCAAGTGCGAACTACTAGATAGAGTGATAGTTTCCACAGAAGATACGGAAATAGCAGAGGTTGCAAAACAATTAGGTGCGGAAGTTCCATTTTTGAGGCCTAAGGAGCTATCCAGCGAAGGAGTTCCCGTTGAACTTGTGGTGCTCCACGTATTAGACCAACTCAGAGAAAAAGAGAAATATCTTCCAGACATTATAGCTATTCTCCATGTGGTTTCCCCGTTGAAGAAAGAATGTCATATCACGGAAGCCATAAATACTATGCTCATTTTCAATGTGGACACGGTGATCAGTGCGACCAACGATAACTCATTTCACTGGCGGCCTGGACCACATGGTCTATCCCCGCTCTTCGAAAAAAGACTTCTGAAGCACGAACGAGAGGTTCTTTATGAGGAAAACGGGGCCATCTATGTGGTTAAACGTAAAGTTCTGGAAAAAACTATGAGTGTTATCGGCAAAAGCGTCGCTCACATAGAGATGTTACCGGAGGAGTCTATTCACATTGATTCAGAATTCGACCTTTGGATGGCGGAACAACTGATAAAACATGAATGGTTCTCAAAAAAACAGAAGGGCTAACATGAAGATAGGGAAGATCGATCTGGAAAAAAAAGTCTTCGTTATCGCGGAAGTTGGGGGAAATCACGGCGGAGATCCAGATCTAGCAAAAAAATACATCAGAGAAGCAGCAAAAACAGGAGTAGATGCCGTAAAATTCCAGATGATAAAATCAGAAAAACTTGTTGTTGAAGATGCACCGGTCGTCCCACCGGTGACTAAATACAAAACTCAAAGAGAATGGTTCAGAAGTTTGGAATTTTCTCCGGACGAATGGACAGAGCTTGCCACCATCGCTAGAAAAAATGGAGTTTTGTTCCTGGCAAGCGTTTTCGACACCGAAAGCGCCGACCTTCTAGACAAACTCTCACCCGCTTTTAAAATTGCCTCTGGAGACCTCACAAATCTACCTCTCATAAGACACGTCGCGAAAAAGGACAAACCCATAATTCTGTCCACAGGGGGAGCCACACCTCAAGAGATAGCTCGGGCGATAAAAGAGGTGCCCAAGAATATACTCGTACTGATGCACTGTATAAGCACATATCCCTGCAATGAAGAGGACACCAACCTGTTGAGGATACCATTTCTCAAGAAAAAATTCAACGTCACAGTCGGTTACTCAGATCACACTATGGGAATTCTAGCACCTCAAGTTGCAGTAGCCCTCGGCGCAAGAGTGATAGAGAAGCACTTCGTCCTAGATCGAAGCCAACCGATAGGAGACTCCGTACTCTCAGCCGAACCTGATGAGATGAAGGAGATGGTCAAAAACATCAGAAGAGTGGAAAAAATGCTGAAACTCAGATTGGAACCCAGTAAAACTGAGAAAAAATTTCTAATATCTCTAAGAAGAAGTCTCGCTGCAAAAGTGGATATTCCAAGAAATTCCGTCATAACCGAGACCCAACTAGTGCCTCTCAGACCAGCTACGGGTATATCGCCCCTCATGATCGACGAAGTCTGCGGTAAGCGGGCCAAGCGGAACATCAGAAAAGGTGAAATAATCACCGAAAAAGATTTGATGAACTAGTCGAGACCTGATATTTTTTCAAAATTTGGTCCAATTCTCCATCGAACTGAGGAGTGTTCACCTCACACCGCGCACATATCGGAAGGTCCTCTAACCTCCCAGAGCTGTGCAATTTTCTGACGAAATTGTATTTTTCTCCGTGCCACAGATCATAAATGCTATCTTTGTTCGCATCGCCCAAAGGATACTCACCATGCCAGTCGCCACAACACATGAAAACTTCTCCAGTCCACCACACGACTATCCTCTGCCAGATCTGGTGACAGGGGAAATGCTCAAGTTTTTTCGTAGATCCCTTACCTTTGATATATGGTTCTCTCTGAGAGGTAACAGCGACTCTGTTCACCACATCTCGCCACATCTCGATGAACTGCTCCACCTCGTGTTTGTTTTCCTCCATCTTCACCATTTGCACCCTGACTACCGGTTTCTTCTGTCCCATGCTGTTTCTTATCTCGACAAATTGTTTTATGTTCTCAACAACCCTCTCAAAATTGGATCCCGTTCTGATATACTCGTATGTCTTTTTGGTCGCTCCATCGACCGAAAAAATGATCCGGTCCAACCCAGACTTGATCAGCTCTTCTGACCTTTTCTCGGTAAGTGCTAAACCATTGGTATTAAACTGAACATCCAGAACCCCATGATCCTTGGCATATTTGACCATCCTGTGAAGATCTGGATGAAGTAGCGGCTCTCCACGAAAGTTTAGCTTCAGCGACGGAAGATTATAATCAGCTGCTTCATCCACGACTTTTTTGAAAAGGTCCCACTTTATATTTCCTATTTTTTCGGTCATAAAATTTCTAGTACACATTATACATCTCAAGTTACACGCATTCGTCGATTCGACGTCTAAATGTAAGGGAAAATCCGAGAGAATTTTTTTCTGCGGATATTCGAACCACTTTTTCCTATATTCTTTATACTGTGGACTAAATGTATCTTCGACGTTCTCAAATCTATCCGTCCCGAGGATCTCGTAAAACCCGGCATTCACGACTGTCTTCGTGTTGCTCCCCGATTAAGATAAATCGGCCTACCGTTTAATAAGTTTGACATGTTGGGTGGCTAAATGAAAATCCTTGGTGTGATCCCAGCGAGAGGCGGGTCAAAAGGAGTTCCTGGAAAAAACTTGAAGAAACTAGCGGGTAAACCACTCATCTCGTATGTTATCGAAGCGGCGTTGAGATCGAAACGGTTGAACCGAATCATCGTCTCCACAGATGACAGAAAAATAGCAAAAGTCGCCAAACGCTGCGGTGCTGAGATCCCATTTATACGACCAACGGCGCTGGCCCGAGACGAAATTTCCCTCATTCCGGTGATCCAGCACGCAGTGAAGTACCTAGAAGAAAATGAGGGATGGAGTGCGGAGGTCGTCGCGTCGATTCAGCCAACTTCTCCACTACTCGAAAGTAGAGACATAGACTTTGCCATAACCAAGTTAATAAAAACCAAGTGCGATTCCGTCGTGACAATATGCAGAATCACACACGGACATCCATACTGGGCTCTGAAGATGAAAGGCGATCGTCTCATCCCGTTTTATTCAAGGGGTTTTCGGTGCTTGCAAAAACAAGACTTGCCTCCCTTATACCACATAAACGGTGCATTGTACGTCCGCTGGAGAAAGATACTGGAGAGCTGGAGCGGGAAAGATTTTGGTCTGGGAAGAGATGTCCGCGCGGTGGTGATGGACGAATTAAGATCTGTGGATATCGACACCCAACTCGACTTCTTAGTAGCCGAAGCCCTCCTTAAAATGAAAACCAGCACGAAACGATCCTTGACGTAACTATTGGGATGTTGTCCTACGTTTAACGGTGATCCACAGATAAACGACATTCACCGTTAACCCCGCGAGGATTGCCATATACAGAATTTGCATTAAAAACCATTGATCGGATGGGCCCCCTAGATCGGAAGCCTCTTCTGCGTCATCGGATGAGTTCCCTCCTGACTCCCAACCTACTTTGTGTATGTAAAAATTTCCACTGGCCACACTATTGTCGGTAGCATACGCAACAACTGTGAGAAACAAGTCATGATCAGGCATTGTAAAAGAGACTTGATATGTATTCTCACTTATCTCCGGAAATGGTTGAAATATTTCTGAAAAACTCGGATCGCTCGAAAAATCGTTATGATGCGTGATACGATTATCCACCACTAGATAAATTTTTTGCATATATCCGCTGTAATGAAGTTGGCCTAATGGCTTGTCGGTTTTCACTGTGATCACGATATTTTCCCCAAATTCCGCTATCTCGGGATATCGGACATGCATAAAATCGAAAGAACGCCAGCCGAAAGCGGTTGGTACCTCGTGCCAGTTTTCACCTGAAAAATACCACACGTCATTTAACATGCCTCCGTCAGTGTTTCCACCAACAACCCAAATTTTACCGTCGAAAACAGTCGAAGCATGGGATTCCCTTCGGCCCCATGGCGCCGAATCCGTAACAAGCTTCCAATTTTTCCCGTCTGTTGAACTCCATACGTCGGCCACCCGGCCGTCCGCATCGCCGCCCATCACCCACATTCTGTTATCGAAACAACACGCGGTGAAAGCGTCCCTCGGAGCCCATCCGGCCGATGCCGTCGCCTGAGTCCAGTTTACACCATCACTTGAGTACCAGACATCGTTTTTGAACCCTTTGCCGGTGGGAAGGCACCCACCCATAATCCACATCTTGTCATCGAAGACAACCGATTGGTGGCTGTCCCTTGGAACCCAACCCGCATTATCTGTGGACTGGTGCCAGTTTACACCATCACTTGAGTACCAGACATCGTTTGCTCGAATATTCGGTCCAATTACACCGCCGATGATCCAGAGCTTGTTATCAAATACCAGAGTCGTGTGTCCACTCCTAGGACCCCACGGAGCGGAGTTGGTGACCAAAGTCCAATTTTCCCCGTCCTCTGAGCACCATATGTCCGCAGTCAGCTTACAATATCCAATTGCTCCCCCGAAGATCCAGAGTTTGTCGTCAAACGCTATTGCGGTGTGTCCCTGTCTCGGGCTCCAAGGGGCCGGATCTACTGCCAAATACCAATTTTGGCCATCTGTCGAATACCACACATCGTTGGTGTAAAGGCTCAACGGATTTGGAGGTGGATTTGTGCAACCTCCAAGAACCCACATCCTGTTATCGAAAACGACGAGAGGAAAATCACATCTTTCCCCCCACATATCTTGGCCATAGGTCTGTAAAAGAAAAACGCTCCGCGTGCTCGCTCCATTTGCTCTGTAAACGCCGACCGTCACAAACAGTAGTAGCGCGAGAACAACCAAACCAAGCACCAGTTTTTTGGGATGGAACACCATACCACCACAACCCAAATATCAAACGCGAGGGTAGAGACATGAAAGATAAACCTCTTCTAATCTGCCTACCACCTTCTCCCAATCCCAATTTTTAGCGACCTTCATCGATCGCAAAGATAGCTCTTTCAACATGCGTGTATCGGACAAAAGTAACTTCACCTTTTCAGCGATGGCGACCGGGTCAAGTTTCACGAAAAATCCATTCGTTTCTTCCCTTATCAATTTCTTGTCTATCCCCAACGGATGGTCGACAGCGATAACAGGTAGTCCACTCGCGTTGGCCTCCTGGGCAACTATGCTTGCTCCACCTTCCTGAGTTGACGGTATGACAAAAATTTTTGATGATTTCATAAGCGCTGTTACATCGTCGAAATTTTCAATAAAGCCTAGAAACTCAACGTTTTTCCCAATATCCAGCGTTTTCGAAAGTCGTTCGAGCTGTCCTCGTTCTGGACCATCTCCGGCAATTTTTACTTTTATGTCGGGAAAATCCTCTTTAAGAAGAGCGATCGCTCGAAGCAAAACGTCGATATTTTTTGGTTTGATCAGCCTCCCCAGGTAAAAAATATCAGACTTTTCTTTTGCGGGCCTTATCTTTTGGATGTGCTGGTAATCTATACCATTGGGAACGATGCTTATTTTTTCAGGTCTTACACCCAAACGAACTAGGTCATCCTTAGTCTGGTCTGAAACAGCGATAACCCTATCGGATATCCCCAAGAGAATCGTCTTCTCCATGAACTCACCGACCACACCAAGAGATCCCAAATATTTATTCCAGTACCCCCGCCACACCTCGTGCCACGTGACCACCAAAGCCGAACGTTTGAGGATAGCTGCCAACTTT